>JAGPDJ010000303.1 GCA_018057635.1 Ferruginibacter sp.
GATAAAGAAAGTTCCCGTTTATTTTGGAGGATCCTTGGAATTGCACCTGTAAAAAATGTGATCACATCAATGGGTGTTAATCTTGGTGAAACAGAATTATTCTGGGCCTATTATCCCGATATGAGGCCTGTATTTGCCAAGTATGAAGTGTATAATGGCAAGAACTACGGCGCACGTATGAGCTGGGAAGAATTGTTTGAAACCAGGATGTTCTCCGGAAGAATTATCAAAAGCACCATTGATAACCCAAGGGATATGTATATCAAGAATTACAAAGGATTAAGTGAAAACGGCATACTGCAGTTATACGAAGGTGAGAATATTAAAGAAAAAGTATTCAATTACGAACAGGACCTTTGGAGTTACTAATCTTTAAAGAATAAGTTTTTTATAAAATGCCCTGGTTTTTCCGGGGCATTTTTATTGAGCATTGATAGTTGAGCATTGTGTATTGAAAATTGCTTCCAAGTAAATATTCAACAATCAATATTCAATGTTCAATTTTCATTTTGTAGTGCCTTATGCACAATGGCAGCTTTAGATTTACCAATTACTTCTTCCAGTTCAGAAAAACTTGTTGCTTTTACATTTTTAACCGACCTGAATTTTTTCAATAACTGATCTGCAGTTGCTTTACCAATACCCGGTATTTTTTCAAGTTCGTTTTCTATGGCAGCCTTGCTTCTTTTGGCCCTGTGAAAGCTTATTCCAAAGCGGTGAACTTCATCCCTGATATACCGGATAAGTTTGAGGCTGTCGCTGTTCCAGTTCAGTTGTAATGAACTGGTATCACCTGCAAAAAAAAGTTCCTCTTTATTTTTTGCCAATCCAACCAACGTAGTTTTTCCATCAAGGTTTAAAGATCGGATACTTTCTAGTGATGCACTTAGCTGGCCCTTTCCGCCATCTATAATCACCAGTTCTGGCAGTGGCTTATTTTCATCAATAAGCCTTTTATATCGCCTGTAAACCACTTCCTGCATAGAAGCAAAATCGTTAATGCCTGTTACAGTTTTTATATTGTAATGGCGGTAATCTTTTTTACTGGGTTGCCCGTCAATAAAGCAAACCATCGCGGCAACCGCATTTGTGCCGTGTAAATTAGAATTGTCAAAACATTCAATATGCCTGGGTAATTCTGGCAGATGCAGGTCTTCCTGTAATTGTAATAAGACCTCTTTTTTTTGGTCGGCTGTTTTTTCGTGCAGGTTTAGTGCTTTTTTTGAATTTATTTCAACCTTGAAATAATTCACATTTTTTTCTGAAAGCTCAAGCAGCTTCTTTTTGTCACCAAACCGTGGAACGGTTACTAAAATTCCTTCCTCAGGATAGTTTATTTCAAATGGTACAATGATCTCTTTTGCTTCACTGTTAAACGTTTCCCGAATTTGCCTGATTGCAAAATTGAGTATTTCTTCTTTGGGTTCATTGAGCTTTTTTTCAATAATGATGGTCTTGGTCTGAATGATACTTCCATTGTTTACTGCCAGGTAATTCACATATGACTGTTCTGCTTCATCCAGTATAGAAAATATATCTACGGTTCCCGTTTTTGTATTTACAACCATTGATTTCGATTGATACTGCTGCAGGTGTTCGATTTTATTTTTATAAATGGCTGCTTTTTCAAATTCAAGATTATTAGAATGGAATTTTAATTGTTTTTTAAACTCCTGTAAAACAGGCGAAAGGTTTCCCTTTAATAAATGTTTAAGCCGTTCCAGGCCTTCATCATAATCTTCCCGGGTTTGAAGATTTTCACAGGGGCCCTTACAATTTCCAAGATGGTATTCCAGGCACACTTTGAATTTCTTTTTTTCGATGTTACTTTTTGAAAGATTGAGTTTGCAGGTTCGTAAAGGAATGTTTTGTTTTATGAACCCAAGCAGGTCTTTTACTTTGTTTACTGAAGTATAAGGCCCGAAATATTGTGAACCGTCATTGATATTTTTACGCGTAAAAAATACCCTGGAAAAAGGTTCATTCTTTACAACTATATAAGGATAAGTTTTATCATCTTTCAGGTTGATGTTGAACAGCGGCTGGTATTCTTTTATAAGCGAATTTTCAAGAAAAAAAGCATCCTGCTCACTGTTTACGATGGTGAATTCTATTTTTCTTATTCGTTTTACAAGTTCTGCAGTTTTGTAGGTTGTAAAAGTTTTTGAGAAATAACTGCTTACCCTTTTACGAAGATGTTTGGCTTTTCCAACATATATTAAATCTCCTGCTTCGTTATAATACTTATATATGCCGGGTAAGGCAGGTATTGAGGCAGCAATTGAAGAAAACTCCTGTTGTGTCATTTTTTAAAAATCCCATTTTATGGTAACCTCTTTTTCTGTGATGGTTTTGCCGTCTTTATCCGTTACAAGTGAAACGATCCTGCAGCTTTTTCCATGCAGCCAGGTTAATTGAATCGTTTTATTGCCGGCAGTCTTTTTTAAAAGATAAACCCGTTTTACTTCATTGGTTTGGGGATCAATATATACATCCCAGTGTTTAAGGGAAAACGTGTCGGGTAATGGCCCGGAAGGGTCATAAGTAAAAGTGAATGCATTGATTGTTTGGTCAAGGAATTTGCTTTCTGTGAACAGGTTGTTTAAATTGGTACTGTCTATTACCGGGAAAAGAAATAATTCAAATTCTGAATCTAACTGTTCCATTCTGATCCATGTAGAATCAATCCTGTTATTTAAGTTTGTAAGTTTTATGGGGTTAATGCCTTTGTTCCTGATCTCAGACAATTGCCCTTGAAAATAATCCGTAACAGGAAAAAAATCTGCAGATTCAGTTTTCGGTTTAACCGGATCTGTAACAATGCTGTTATTTTTTTCAGTACTATCAGGAGCATTATTACATGAATAAAAAATAAGCGCTGTAATCAGCAACTGGACAAAAAATTTCATACAGCAAATTTAACTGTTAACTTCATTAATGTTAAACTTAGGCAGTTAAAATATATTTCCAATTAGTTCTTTTGTGAATTTTCCAGACACGAATATCAATAGAAGAAAAATATTTGCCTGGGCTGAAAAGTTGAATAAAAAAAGGTTCATGAAAACACGAACCTGGTTTTTGTAATATATCTTCTTTTTTAACAGAATTAAAATCTTGAAATAATACCGATCTTTAAGCCAACATTATACAGTTTTTCATTGTAGCTGTATTTTTTACTGTAAGTAGACAATAACTGGTACCTGAGTTGAGGGCCGGCATTTAGTGTTAAACCACTTTTTGTTTTGTAACTGATAAATGTTTCTACTCCTCCATTGAGGTTCCATTTACGCATCAATGTATTATCCGTTACATAATTCTTCAGGTCTGAAGAAATAAAATAAGCATTTCCTTTTGCAACATAAGTTGGCTGTATGGTGGCTCCTGCAAACCATTTGAGGTTATTATTTCCCGCAATTTTAATATCGGCACCAACAGGTATAGAAACCTGGTATGTATTGTTGTTCAGCTTTGTTGAATAAACACCTGTTGTATTTGCCAATGTTGTGGTACGCGGCGAAAGTACAGGTAATTCAGTATTCAGGTCATTGAGCAATAAAGTAGTCATAGTTGGGTGCTTCAATTCATAAGCGTTGATGTTATAATTGGTATAATTCAACTGCACACCAATTTTCAGGTTAAGGATCTTTGTAATGCTGTAAAGGATATTTCCTCCTAATTCCATATTTACTGCAGGTGCCTGGCTAACCGCACTTTCGTATTGTTGTTCTGGTATTGTTGTATTTGATATGAATGATGTATTTGCAGGTATTGAATATGAATTATTTTTTGAAATAGAACGGTAACCGATGGATGGTGTTACATAAAACTGGAAGCTTGTTTTAGATTTCCATTTTGAAGCCG
>JAGPDJ010000304.1 GCA_018057635.1 Ferruginibacter sp.
GCGTAACGTGAACCAAAGCCAACCAGAATTCCTCCGGTAGCAAGTATGGCAAAGCCTTTTAATGTAAACACTGCATCCCAACTGAAAAGTTCTGTTGGTTGTAATGAGGTTGGAGCTGAAAAACCAAGTTTTCCGAGGTCTTCAATGGTTGATGCTGAAATCTGAACAGCTGGATCTGCAGGTGACATAAACTGGTATGCAATAAAACCACCAATGATTGCACCAACCAGGAATACCAGGTTCCATATTTGTGTCTTCCAGTTAAAATCAAAGAACTTTGCTTTTTTGCCAAGCCCTGATGCGGCACAAATAGTTCTTAAATTAGATGAAAAACCAAATGACTGCCCGAAGTATAACAGGAAGAACATAATGGCAGCTATCAGTGTTCCCGAGAACCACCAGCTCCAGGTTTGAGTTATTAATTCCCTCATGTAATTAATTGTTTAAATGAAATGAAATAATGGGCTTGAATAAATGATTGATCAGTTTTTCTGTTGCGCTCTGGTGAAAGAGTCCGCCTTTTCCATGCGTACCGATACAAATGATATCCATTTCGTTCATCTGGTTAAAATGAATCACCCCATTCTCAACATCTTTATCATTGATGAGGTGACATTCAAAATTATCAATTCCATTCAGCGCTGCAAATTTTTTCATATTCTCTTCCACAACAGGTTTTTCTGATTCAATTTTTCCGGAAGTGATTTGCAGCAAGTGCAATTTTGTATTAAATGATGTGATGAGGTTGTGCATCAGTTTCAAGTCTTCTTTTGCCGGGTTATTAAAATCGTGTACCAAAAGAATATGCCGGATCTGAAGATCTGAACGGTCACACATCAGCGAAAGTAAAGGTATTTTAGATCTGCGTGCAATGATCTGTGTTTCTGAACCAGAGAGTTTTTCTTTGATTCCCCAGGCGCCCTTGGTACCCATCACTACCAGGTTGAAATGATTGGCTTCAGCATAAGTCAATATGGAATCGGTGAGTTTACCCATTACAAAATGCGTATGGATGTGGTTACCATATAATGTTTTAAGGTTTGCCAGTTTTCTTTCGGCAATTTCTTTTTGCCGTACCAAATACTGCACATCTATTTCACCACAGGTTTGAATGTTTCCGCCTTTATCCATGGAAACAGTATCAGGAACTTCCAGTACATGCAGGAAGTGAATTTCTGCAGCCATTTTTTCTTCCAGTCTTTTTACCATCAGGTATCCAAATTCGGCCTGTACAGAAAAGTCTGTAGGTATCAGTATTTTCAAGCTTTCCATAATTATTGATTTTTAATAAAAACAATCTTATTATTTGCACTCTATGTTTTGCCAGGAACCTTTATTCTCAACATTTTTTATACCAGCATCTTCAAGCATATTTTTTGCAGCATTTGCCCTGCTTCCACTTCTGCAAACAAGTACAATTCTGTCATATTGCCTTAAGCTGTCAATTTTAGTTTCAAAAACATCCAAAGGATAATTAACCGTACAATTGGCATGCCCGTCATTTACCCATTCATCGGGTGTACGCACATCAACCACAATTGTTTTCAATTTTACTGTATCTCCCTCATTTTCCACAACGAACGTTTTATTGGGGTCATTTGCATTGGAACATGCAGTAAAAGACAGTATTATAAGCCCGAAAAGAGATATGAATCTTACAGTTTTCATGATCATTTTGCATATTGTTTTACATTTTCCCAGGTTCCGCCATTAACCACATTTTTAATACCATTTTGTTCCAGCAGATTCTTTGCCATGCTGCTCCTGTTTCCACTGCGGCAGAAAACAATAATGTTTTTCTTATCCTTAAATTTACCTAACTGTGTAACGATCCTGTCTAAAGGAATATTAACAGATCCTTTTACATGTCCATCGGCAAATTCGCCGGGTGATCTTACATCTACTAAAAATGCGCCTTCGTCTACCAGGCTTTTCAAATCGGCAGTTGGAGCACCGCCAAATAACTGTTTTAAAAAGTTCATTGTTTTATTTTTTAAGCTGTGAATTTTTTTATAACACCAACCAACCCGTTTTTAGGAACCACCCCGCTTTGCCGCCACAATACTTTTCCTTCTTTAAAAAGTATTAAAGTAGGTACTCCCTGCACCTGATAAGCTCCTGCTGCCTGTGGATTTTTGTCTACATCAACTTTTACTATACTGGCACTATCCCCAATTTCTTCTTTAACCTGCTTCAAAATGGGAGCCATCATTTTACAAGGGCCGCACCACTCAGCAAAGAAATCTACCAGCACCGGTTTTTCTGATTGTATCAATTCATTAAATGTCATTTTCCTTATTTTTTTCTGGTGAAGAAACCTGTTTACTTTTATCCGGCTGAAAAAAACCAAAAAGTAAACTTCCCATTACTGCTCCATATATGGTACTATTCAATGGTTTTGAAGTTATGGCACATGTGCCACTTGAGCAACCAACGAACTTCCAATACAGGTAACCTGCAATTGCGCCAACGAATGCTCCTGCCAGGTATAAAATATTTTTACTAAACCACTTCTTCATAGGTAATGTCTTTTGTTGTAACTGAATTTTTTTTAGCCGGAGCTGCACAACCACTGGTTCCGCAACAGCCGATATTAAATAAAGGCATACCGGTAAAAAGCAAGCCCAATACAACAAGCATTGCGTCGCGGGCTATGATTGCCTGTACTGTTATAGCTATACCTGCTGCAAGCCTTATAAACCGCATTAAATTCCAATTATATAATATCGTTTGTTTCATTTGAATTATTTATACAAAATTACTGGTAGCAGAAAAGATTTTAAGTAACAAAGGTTACAAATAAGGAAAGTAGTTCGGTGTCATTTTATTGAGATAAAACAGGCATATTTTAATAGCACTTAATCTTCGTCCCAAACTAATTTATAGTTCCCTATATGCATCCGGTTAGCAGCAAGTCGTTTTTTTTGCCGGAAAAAACTTATAAATCCTATAATAAGTATAAGTGCGGAAATGAACCAAAATAAGATATCGATCCACCCGCTGTAAGCCGTTTTTAATAAACTTGTAACAGTCATTCCTGCTACTGCAAAATAAAGGGAAGTTCTGATGAAAGACAATAATGTCCTGTCGATTGCCATATTGGTTCTTTCAACGGCTAATTTTTCACGCAGGATGAGATCTTTGTTTATTATTTCAGCTGACTTATCCTGCATAATATTTTATTTTAGACGGAATACAACTTATGTAACTCCTGGTTATTTTAACATTACATTTTTTCAGGCTTGATATATTTACTTTCCCTCTTTATAAATACTTTAATGATGCTGCTGTTTGCCTTGCTCTCTTTGCCGGTATTTGAAAAGAATATATTCTTTTCACTGCTGTTGATACCTCCGACAATATAACCAACTGCAATTTCATCATTTTTTAATTGCTGCAAATCGGCAATACCATCATTGTATAATGTAAGTTCCGGCATAAAAATAAATTCTGCAGCAGCGCCCAGGTACCCCGGCATTTTTAAAGGTAAATACGATTCCTCAACTTTGTTGCCATTCCGTGTTATCACACTGATCGTTTTTGTAAACGGCACTTCATCATTTTTAATGATCTTACCCTTATAATCAGGATAGAATTGTGCAATGCCACCAAAAAAGATACTGTACATAATACTTGTTCCTTTATCGTACATAGGAAGTACTGCACTGTGGTAATGACTAAACTGCTGACTGAATTTATTATTTACTTTATATGTGCCAGTATGTATATCAACAAAATTTGTAAATGGAAGGTCTGTTGTATATTGAAAAACGCCTGAATAAATACTGTACCCAAATTCATTTTGCTTAAATATCTGTGGCACAAGGTTATAGTCCCTCCGGTGCAGGTT
>JAGPDJ010000305.1 GCA_018057635.1 Ferruginibacter sp.
TTGCTATGGTTGATCTCTTCAAAAAGTTCATCAACAGCAGATTTCACAGACTCAACATACCCCCTTTCATCACTGGCATCAAACAACAAATAAGTAAGCAATTCCTTATTCTCCTTTTTAAATCTCGCCAGCCGTAAGGTTAGTGGAAGCAATTCCTGCGGAGGTAGGTTTTCCAGGGCAGCTTTTATTTCTTTTACCGTAGCGGCTTTCATTGCTGAAATTTACTGATTAAATTGTTTAGACAGCCTGATTAATTTTTACAATGGATAAAACTATCTTTAATCCAAAATAATGATACATGAAGGTAAAAAGGAAATTGCCATCGCCCATTACAATTCTGATGATTGTAATCATTATCGCTGCGCTTGCCACTGTACTGATACCCGCGGGGCAATACAACCGGTTATCTTACAGTGAAGGAAACAGTTTTACATATACCACAAAAGACAGTACGCTCAGCCTGCCTTTGACACAGCAAACGCTAGACAGCCTGCATATCAGGATATCGCTGGAGAAATTTAAAAGCGGGGCCATCCGCAAACCGGTATCTGTACCGGGAACTTACCAGCCGATGCCCGAAAACAGGCAGGGTTTTATCCAGGTGCTGCAGGCACCAATCAAAGGAATTTACGAATCAGTAGATATTGTTTTTTTCATTCTCGTGATAGGTGGCTTTATGCACGTTTTTAATGAATCAGGTGCCATGGTAAAGGGTTTAACTGCCCTTTCCTATACCATGAAAGGCAGGGAAGCCTGGCTCATCATCATACTTACTTTCCTGTTTTCTTTTGCCGGATCATCGTATGGCATGGCTGAAGAAGCCCTTGTTTTTTACCCGGTGATGGTTCCGCTATTCCTGGCTGCCGGTTACGACCTGCTGGTACCCGTTGCTGTGATCTATGCCGGAACCAACCTGGGAACTTTGTCTTCATTTTCCAATCCTTTTTCAACCATCATTGCATCTAATGCTGCTGGGGTAAACTGGTCGGATGGCCTGTATGAAAGAATTATCATTTTTATTATTACAACAATTGTAACCATCTGGTATATTGTAAGGTATGCCAATAAAGTAAAAGCCAACCCTGAAGCCTCATTGGTATACAGAACAGACGGTGCGGTAGTTTCGCCTTATCCGCATATTGATACAGCACATGCGGCAGAAACTAAACTTGATTTAAAAACCAAATTATTACTCTGGTTATTCTTATTTACTTTTTTGGGAATGGTTGGCGGTGTAATCATGCTCGACTGGTGGTTGCTGGAAATGACTACCCTTTTCCTTGGTTCTTCTGTTTTGCTGGCGGTAATTTTAAAGTTAAAAGAAACAGATTTTATCAGGCAGTTTATAACCGGCGCAGAAAGTTTACTGAGTGTGGCCATGATTGTTGGTGTAGCCCGTGGTGTAACGATCATTTTGAATGAAGGGCATATCAGTGATTCTATACTGTATTATTCTGCAAATCTTGCAGGAAGCATGCCACCTGTTTTGTTTATTGTGATGCTGCTTGCTCTTTATATGGTTTTCACACTTTTTATTGCATCTTCATCCGGAATGGCAGTATTAACCATGCCGATCATGGGAGCACTGGCAGTATTGGTAAATGTACCAGGCAGGGAAATTGTAAACGCTTATCTTTTCGGAATGGGGCTGATGGGCTTTATTACACCAACCGGGCTGATACTCCCTTCGCTGGCACTCGTTAACGTTAGTTTGAAGGCATGGTGGCGCTTTATTTATCCGCTGATAATCATTCTTTTTATAATCTGTGCAATCAGTCTTTCTATCGGAATATTCTATAAGTAACCGGATGAAGCTTTATAATTCAGATATGCATAAAAAAAATCCTTCGTAAAGAAGGAAAATAATTATTAACAATTCAAATCATGATTTACAAGAAAAATCCATTTATGCATCTGCAAGCAAATTGTTGTTCAGGGAACCTTCATTATTACTATTAGAATAACGGGTTGCATTATCATATACTGGAAAGGAAACTTTAATATTACGAATATCGTCTTCTGAAATAACATCATTTATATCAAGCAGGTGACGGTCAATTTTGTTTTTTGTTTCCCTGTCGTTAAATACATCTGCGGGCCTGTAATTAAATACTTGCTTTGATATCTTAAAATTATTTTCCATAATTAGCTATTAGGTTGTGTAAGATACGCATATTATAAAATGATATGAGTAAACTCAAGGTTAATTAATTATTATCATTTGCCGTTATCAATTAAGATCAGTTTAACTTTAAAGACGATTCGTATTATATATTTATTTAATATTTTTCAGAATATCTCTTTTATTTGAACAGTCTCTTTGTTAAACAAGAAAGAATCCCCGCATTTTTTTTTAAACAATTGTTTACTTAGTGGTGCTCCGGGCGATATTATAAAAACCTCCTTTCCTTCAAAATTCGTTTTTCCCAAGCCGGCAAAAATAAAAAAACAGTTGTTCTTACTTATTATAACCGAGCCTGGCTCAGCAGTTTTGTTTACTTTATTACAATCAATTAGGGCCGTAAGTGCCAATTCTTGTTGATTTGCATCTAATTGCCTAGCAAACATATCCCGATCCCGCTGGTTCATTGCCCGGGATGTTTCATATTTATCTCCGGCACTGCTCTTTTCTTCTGAATTGGCTGCCTGTTGCGCCCGGATCATGGCTTGTCTTGAACTAAGGATTCTTTGCTCAATTAAAGAAATACAAAAAAATTTGAGGTTTGATTTAAAACTGATTTTTTCATCAATTGTCATGAAGTATGAAATATGATCTACTATTAGAAATTTCAGGAATTTATATAGTTATCCAGGTGGTTGATCATTTGTTGCTGTTTGAGAATTGTTTCTTTAACCACATCAGTAATAGATATAATACTGATGAATGAATCATTTTCAAAAACAGGCAGGTAACGAATCTGGCTGTCGTTCATCAGGCTCATGCAATGTTCAATGCTGTCATCTTGTTTAATATGCGGCAGGTTACTGGTCATGATCTCACTAACCCTGGTATCGGTTGAATTTTTCCCCATTAAGATCACTTTCCTGGAATAATCGCGTTCGGTAACAATACCAAGGTATTTATCATTTTCCATAACCAAAACTGACCCGATATTATTCAATGCCATTAATTTCAATGCATCTATAACATTTGTTTCAGGAGTAACAGAAACAGTTTTGATCCCTTTGCGTAAAAGAATATCTGAAACTTTATTCATGTTAAATTTTTTAGTGCCGGTTAAATAAAGATAATACCCTGGCAAAATAAACAATATCTGAAGCTGCTTCGCTGGTCTTTACACAGCATGTTTTCAACTCAGGGTTTTATAAATTTTCCCAATCAATGAGCCGTTATAATATACCTGCATGGTATAATTGCCTTTTACAAACTTTTCACTACTGATATTGAAAAGTAATTTTTTAGGTTCTCCTTTTGTATAATCAAACCGAAGTTTACAGGAATAAACTTTCCTGCCGTTCAGCGTTTCAAATGTTCCCGACTCCCAGGTTGATTTTTGTAATACCTGCCCATCAGGCTGTGAAATAACAATAAACAATTCAGCTACATTGTTTACTGCTTTGCTATTCTTTACAATGAAGGAACCAACAAACTTATCTGTTTGAATGGCCTGGTATGTTTCCAGTTCTTTATTATCCGTAACCATAATGGCAGAAAGCCTCAGATCATAAGCCTGGAATGAATTTTCGGTAATGGCACTCTTTTCCGGAGATGGTTTATTTTCAACCTGGTTAACAACTTTATTTTCAAAAGCAACAGATCTTGCAGTTTCAACAGGAGATTTTTCTGCAGACAGTTGTTTAAGCATTGCATACA
>JAGPDJ010000306.1 GCA_018057635.1 Ferruginibacter sp.
TACAGCTGTAACAGATGCTGGCACGATTAAAAAAGTGATCATGTGCAGCGGCAAGATTTATTTCGACCTGCTGGAAAAAAAGAATAAAGAAGGTATTACTGATGTTGCAATTATAAGGCTGGAACAAATATTCCCGTTACCGCAAAACCAGTTGGATGAATTGTATAAAAAATACAGTAAGGGAATATGGTACTGGGTGCAGGAAGAGCCGGTGAATATGGGAGCGGCAACATTCCTGAGAATGAATGTAAAGAATATAAATTTTTATATCATCAGCAGGCAGGCAAGCGCAGCTACCGCTACAGGTTATGCGAAAGTGCATGCCAAAGAACAGGCAGAGATCGTGAATACAGCTTTTACTATATAGCGTTCAATTTTGGTTAAGGTTTAAGTCGTTCAATATTTAAAATGCGATAATTTATTGACATAAACCCTAAACTTTCTAAACCTCCTAAACAAAAAAAGAAAAATTCAACATTAAATTAAGCCACGAATCATGTTTCAAAGTTTGAGTGAGCGCCTCGAAGGTGCATTTAAAAATATCAAAGGACAGGCAAGAATATCCGATCTCAATATTGCCAATACCATTAAAGATATCAGGCGTGCATTGGTTGATGCGGATGTGAATTACAAGATCGCCAAGGAATTCACCGATAAGATCAAGGAAAAGGCATTGGGTGAAAAAGTACTTACAGCCATCAGTCCCGGGCAGTTGATGGTAAAGATCGTACAGGATGAACTCACCGAACTGATGGGTGGTAAAGAAAGTGAATTCAATATAAGTGGAAACCCGGCTGTAATTCTTGTTGCCGGACTGCAGGGTAGTGGTAAAACTACATTCAGCGGAAAGCTTGCCAATTACCTGAAAACAAAAAAAGGGAAATCTCCTTTGCTGGTGGCCGGAGATATTTACCGACCCGCTGCGATAGATCAATTGGAAGTACTGGGTTTACAAATTGGGGTGGATGTATATAGTGAAAGAGAAAATAAAGATGCAGTTTCAATTGTACAAAATGCAATCAAAGAGGCAAAAGCAAAAAATAAAAATGTGGTCATCATTGATACAGCCGGCCGTTTGGCAGTTGATGAAGTGATGATGACTGAAGTAGCAAATATTAAATCTGCCGTTAATCCGCAGGAAATATTATTTGTTGTGGATAGTATGACGGGGCAGGATGCCGTAAATACAGCTGCTGCATTTAATGAACGCCTCGATTTCAGTGGCGTGGTACTTACTAAATTAGACGGTGATACCCGAGGTGGTGCCGCATTGTCAATTAAGTATACGGTAAACAAACCCATCAAATTCAGCAGCAGTGGCGAAAAGATGGATACGCTGGATGTATTTTATCCCGAAAGGATGGCGCAGCGTATACTTGGGATGGGTGATATAGTGAGCCTTGTTGAAAAAGCGCAGGAACAGTTTGATGAAGCTGCTGCAGCCAAACTGGAAAAAAAGATCCGTAAAAATCAATTCGATTTTGAAGACTTTAAAACCCAGTTACAACAAATAAAGAAAATGGGTAACCTGAAAGACCTCATGGGAATGATACCCGGTATCGGCAAACAAATAAAAGACATAGATATCAATGATGATGCATTTAAAGGAATTGAAGCTATGATCAACTCCATGACCATGCAGGAGAGAAGAAACCCGGATATCATGAACCCGGGCAGGAAAAACCGGATTGCTAAAGGAAGCGGAAAGGATATCAGCGAAGTGAACCAGTTCCTCAAACAGTTTGACCAGATGAAAGACATGATGAAGATGATGAATAAGATGCCCATGGGCAGGATGCCTGGTATGGGCCGCCGTTAATTATTTTTAGAAATTCATTAAATGGCTGTCATACCGAACGTTAGTGAGGTAACTTTCAGGTAAAGTAAGATCTCTTTCATACGACTGAATAGAATAATTCATACCAGAACCCAAAATAATAAACACCTCATTTCCACCGCTTTATTAAGAAGCGGGTTTGTATGCATACCGGATTTTCTTTTAAAATTGTAAATTAGACAAGGAAAGCAACCTATCCCATTAGCAATCCGTATAATAGGTTAACATTAAATATGGTATTTAGAAACTAAAAAATATATTTTGCCAGGCCGGCACGATCTCTTACATATTATCCGGGGTTGCTTACAGGCAAACAGGGATAGTCAGAAAATATTTTACGAAATGTTTTATGGCTATTCTATGAGTATTTGTATGAGATATTGTAAGCGTGAAGATGATTTGGTAGAAATAGTAAATGATGGTTTTTTAAAAATATTCAAAGCCCTTTCTTCTTTTAACCCCCGGCATGCCAATGTGGAATCTTCTCTAAAAGGCTGGATGAAACGAATTATGATCAATACAGCTATAGATCATTTGAGAAAGAATAAACACGAGTTTAATATTACTGAAGTAGCAGAGAATCATTTCAATATCCCGGGAGAAGTTGAAACATCCATTGAACAGATGACTTATAAAGAAATAATTGCAGTCATTCAACGGTTGTCGCCGGTTTACAGGATCGTGTTTAACCTGTATGTTATTGACGGGTTTAAACATGAAGAAATTGCCAGGCAACTGGGTATCTCAGTAGGGGCTTCAAAATCCAATCTTGCCAAAGCAAGGATGAATATTCAAAAAATGCTAAAAGAAACTGATTTTAATTATTATGAACAAAAGGTCATTTAAAGATATTGAGGAGGAAATGAAGCAGCTTGCAAATGCTCACGAAGCGCCGTTTGATGAACAGGCGTGGGTAAGAATGGAAGCATTGCTTGATAAAGATAAAGACAGGAAGCGGCCGCCATTTTTTTGGTTATGGTGGCTATTGCCAATTGTTGTTGCAGGAGTTGCTGGAGTGTACTACTTATATAGTAACAATAAACCAAACAATGAACGTGCTTATGCATTAAGTAAAACTGAATCAACTGTATCTGATAATAAAAATGCTGTAAACCCGCTTGGTATAAATATGCAACCGGTTTCTGAAATAAGTACTCAACCCGGTAATACAGACCCGGCAGCTGGTAAACCACATAATGAACAGCATATTTCTTCTGGTAAGAATCCCGTTAATGATATAAATACCGGCATAATCAAGGATGTAAAACACGGGAATGGTTCGCAGAAAAAGAATGTTGTTTTATACAGTTCAGGGAAAAAAGCTCAACAATCAAAGAACAAGTCAAGGATTAATGTGAAGGCATCAGATCCGGCATCAGATTATGCAATTTCAACTGTACAGCCTGAAAAACAATCAGTAGTTATTCCGGATAACAAAGACGCGGATGCTGATAAGTCCTTACTATCGGGAGTATTGCCTGTGTTAAAAAACGATTCAGTGATTAGTAAAACAGGTTCTGTAAACGACAGTTTGAAGGATAAGGAATTGGTAATTGCTGATTCATTAAAAATACAAACAGTTGAAACTGCCGGTATTAATGAAACTGGTAAAACCAACAAAAAAAATAACCGGGGTTTCTATTTTATTGCAGCAGCAGGTGCTGATGCAGGGGGAGTAAAATTATTTTCTATTGATAAAATTACAGCAAGGTTTGGCATTACAGTTGGATATCAGTTTAGTAACAGACTAAGTTTGCAAACTGGTTTTTTTACCGGTAATAAAAAATATGTTGCCGGCCCGGGCGATTATACCGCCAAAGCAGGTACATACTGGAGTGTGGTTGATATCACTAAAGTAGATGCCGGTTGCCGTGTTTATGAAATACCACTTCAATTGCGTTACGATTTTTACAATGGCAATAAAACCAGCTTTTTTGTTTCAGCCGGGCTATCTTCTTATATCATGAAAAAGGAAGATTATCA
>JAGPDJ010000307.1 GCA_018057635.1 Ferruginibacter sp.
ATCGATTCACATGATATTACTATGAACAATTGTATTGTTAAAAATTTTGCATGTGATGGAATTTATATTGCAAACCTGGGTAAAGAAATAAAAACTTTCAATGTAAATATCAATAAGGTTAAAGTGAATTATTGCGGAAGAAACGGGTTGAGCTGGTTGGGTGGTGAAAATATCCGGGTTACCAATTCCGTTTTTTCCAACCAGGGACAGGGCGTTGTTCATGAATCTCCTGCAGCAGGTATTGATATTGAAGTGGAGAACAACAGTTTTTGCAGAAAAGGATATTTCTATAACTGTGTTATGGAAAACAATGTAGGGTCAGCCATTGCTTCCGGAAGTAAAGAACTTTCTTCGGATATATTGTTTAAGAAATGTATTGCTGCTTCACCGGTTTATTATCCTGTGTTTGTGGATGCTGCTTCACATACATTTGAAGAATGCTCATTTTATGGAACTGTGCTGGTTTGGCATAAGGGAACTATTGGTAAGAATGGTACTGAGTTTAAGCGTTGCGTTTTTGATGAAAACTACAAAGGGAAAAAAATGTATGATGGTTCTTATCTATTGGGCGCAGAAGCTACAGGCGTAATCATAGACAGTTGTACATTTAAGTCGTATACTGTATCAAATTATTTTCTGAATGCCCATACCGATAACTGCAGTAAAAGCAACCAGCAAAAAATTCAGGTAAACAACAGTATGTTTTACAATTATGGAATATCCGGTTTTAAGCTGGCTGATAAAATAGCCGGTATCGGCAGGCAAACAGTCTTTTATAATAATACATTCTATTCGCAACCCGGGGTGAAGTTTCTCAACGAATCCAATACCAATTGTAATGCAGATGCAGGTAAAAACCGTTATCTACCCGTTTCGGTTAAATGATGTTAAGTCGCAAGATATCCATTACTTAACAGACTGATACAGCTTAGCTAATCAATTTAACCACAGAGTAACACTAAGGTATTCACAGAGATTCACAGAGTTTTCAACTTAAGTTTCTTACTCTGTGTTAACACTCTGAGAAACTCAGTGGTTTTTTCTTTCGGGGGAAGGAAATTTTCTCATGATTAGAGTTAATTGATATTATTAAGGGATTGAATTGGGTTATATTTGCGGTTCAAAATATTTATTGCCGGGGAGGCGGGAAGTCGTTTTATATATTAAACATTGACTAACCTTCATCGCATAATTAAGAAATTAAGACATTGAGATTTTTTTGCCGGGAAGACGTAAAATAAATTATACGCATAATAGAACGTCTTTCCGACTTCCCGGCACAAAATTCCAAACAGGTTCACGCATGAAGCAAAAAATACTGCTTACCATAAATTCTCTCAGGTCCGGCGGCGCCGAACGCGTTGTTTCTCAACTCCTGGCGCACTTGCAGGATGATTTTGATATTCACCTGGCGCTTTACAATCATACTATAGAATATAATATTCCTGAAAATATCAAGATACTTGACCTGAATCAATCTGAAAATGACGGACAGGTATCCATGCTATTGAAATTACCCTGGTTGTCGTATAAGGTTAGCCGTTATTGTAAGCAAAATGATATCAGGTATAGTGTGGCATTTTTAAATCGCCCTTGTTATATTAATGCTTTGATGAGAAGTTTATGGGGTTATAAAGGCAGGATGGTGATGTGCGAACGTACTCACCAGACCGCCATGCTGAAAACTAAATCAGCATTAACGAGCGCTATTACAAAATTTCTGATAAAAGCTTCTTATAACCGGGCTGATCTTGTGCTGGCTAATGCTACGGCTATGAAAAAAGACTTACATGAAAACCTGCATGTAAATACAGCTATCCAGGTGATTTATAACCCGGTTGATATTCTTGATCTGCAATTGAAAATTCAGGAACCGGTAAACTTTGATTTTACTGACAAAACATTTTATTTTATTGCTGTAGGAAATTTCAGGAAGGAAAAAAATTTCCCGGTATTGCTTGATGCATTTGCTTTGATAAAAGAAGTGGATTGTAAGCTATTGTTAATCGGTGACGGCATCATGGAGAAAACACTGCGGCAAAAGGTAATTGAACTGCGTATAGCCGACAGGGTTGTATTTTGTGGCAGAGATAATAACCCTTTCAAGTATATTTATAAATGTGATTCCTTTGTTTTATGTTCCGATGTGGAAGGTTTTCCGAATGTATTGCTGGAAGCCCTCGCCTGCGGAAAACCTGTTATTTCAACAGATTGTAAGTCGGGGCCAAGAGAAATGCTTGCTCCTGAAACAGACCCTGCTATTCAATTAACAGATCGTTTCAGTGAAGAAGAATTTGGAATACTCACACCTGTAGGCAATGCAGCAATTATGGCTGAAGCTATGAAAAAAATGGCCACAGATGAAAATCTCCGAAATAGGTTAGCGGAAAAATCGGCAAAACGGGCAGCAGATTTCGATATATCCGTTATCCGGAAATATTTTGTAAAGGCTTTTGCAGGATAGCTTTCTGGTAACAATACAAAATGTTCAATAATCCCACCGCATAAAAAGGAATCAATGGTATCCGGTACCTTGCCAGCGTTCCAAAATTATAAGTAGACAACCCGATCAATGCTGCAAACAGCAACGCATAGGTGATGCATAGAAAAGTAAACGGGTTGTTGAAAATATTGGCAAAAAACCGCCGTATACCTGTTTTATATAACACATATAAGGTAAGCAACAACAGGAATAAACTTTCCAAAGCACTAAAAATGATGATGAATTTCTTAGCCTCCCAGATGAAAGGCCGGAATATTGATGCGGCAATACCTGCAGGCATTTTGGCAATAAAACCACTGATGGTTGGTTCAAATGTACCGAGATCAAATATGGCACCGGATTCAGCATCTTCGCTGGTTAAATATGAAGTTGACTGTTCCTGAATATTCTTAAATAACTTATCTACTGCATAGTATCCCAGCTTTTCATCAATGGCGCCTGCATTGATAATGTAAATAGCAGTAATGATGAGCATTAATATGGGCAAAACGATCCGCCGTATAAAATTGCTGGATATTTTTTTAACCAGTAAAATAAGCAGGTACAAAATATAAGGAACAATAAAAGCCGCCAGTATATATACTTTTACTACGCTGATGATGGTGGCACACAGCAGTAAAATAAATACATATTTTAGCCTGAATTGCTTTTTTACAAACAGCTGGTGACTGCAATAGATCAGCCAGCCCAATGATGCCATGCATAGTGTATCCTTTAGCACTCCGGAACCAAATACACTAAGGGAAGGAAAAAACAGCACAATAATTGCCAGTCTTTTATGCCAGCCGGGCATGATGTCACTGAATGTCTGCAGCATTTTAAACATGCCCGAATATGCAATAGCTGCAAAAAATAACGTAGTAACCAGGAACCTGGAAAAAGAAACATAAGACAATACCAGGGCAATTTTTTCAACAAAAAGCCCTTGTGGTCCGCCACCGGCCAGGATATTATGCGTTTCTGTTACCGTTTTATAATCATCAAATAATACTGAGAAATTCGCTGCACCAATGCTTATCTGGTGTTTGATGAAGATGGCATCTTTGAAATAAGTCATGCTGTCACCAAACCCATAATAAAAATTGATCAGCATGGCATAAAAAACTGCACAAAGCACTTTGAATACAAAACCTTTGATGAGGTATTTTTGGATCAGGATGTTTTGTGGGTTCTTTTTTTTGATGTACAGTAAAACCAGCAGGAACATAAAGAAATAAGCAGGCACAAGAAAGATATCGATCCAGTCTATTATTTCTTTGTACATTAACGGATGTGCTATTGAAGGAGGTTAAAAAATTTTGAGTCGTTAAAGATCA
>JAGPDJ010000308.1 GCA_018057635.1 Ferruginibacter sp.
AATCCGTTCAACACCAGAAGAGCCTTTGGTTCCCATTACTACAGCAAAAGGATTTATTTTACTACACAGGGTTTCTAATTCATCAGTAACATTACCCATTCGGGTTTCCGTATATACTTTTACCGAACCGGACGTAAGATGCTCCACTTCTTTTTTAAGCTTCTCTATTTGTTCCTCGGCCCCTTTTCTAAGGTCCTCAATCGACACTAAAACAATCGGCGTATCTGTAAAACTTACCGGCACCTGGTACACATGCAATAGTAATATGCTGGCATTAATAGCTTTCGCCATATCAATTCCGAAATGCAATGCATTGGTAGCAACAGGCGAAAAGTCAGTAGGAATGATGATTGTTTTCATTGCAAATAAATTGTAATTAAAGGTAACCAGGATATTGCTTTTGCAGCTATGATTGTCATCAGGGTAAACAATGATTCTTTTATGGAATTAATGTCTTTTTGTGTCTGAAATCTAAACACTACTTATGGCTCAATGGAATACGACGGTTCATACTTATTCGGGAAAGAAAGTAAACAGGGTTGGTGTACCAGGAATTATAAAACACAACTTGAAAATTGATATGACCCCGATGGTTGACCTTGGCTTTTTGCTCATCAGTTTTTTTGTGATAACCACCGAGTTGAGCAAGCCAACAGTTATGGACCTGTTTATGCCGAAAGACAGTAAAGTGCCGATGGAGCTGGGAGAATTAAACGCTTTGACTGTATTACTTGACAAAGACAATAGTGCCTGGTATTATCACGGAAGCTGGGAAAGTGCAGCTAAACAGAATACCATCATAAAAACCAGCTTTTCCGGCAACAATGGCTTGCGTAAAATAATTATTGGAAAACAACAATGGCTGGACAATTACAATAAAAAGGAAGGTCGCAATGGCCTGATGTTAGTGATCAAACCCGGGTCCGGGGCTAGTTACAAAAATGTAGTGGATGTGCTGGATGAAGTGAGTATTAACGGGGTAAAGAAATATGCGGTTGTAAAAATGTCTGAAGAAGAATCTGTTTGGCTTAGGTCTGAATAAACAATTATTTTTTTTCAAAAATCACGATCAGGTATTTGTTAGTAAACCCATCTTTGAAAAGAGATTGTAACCGTAATAATAATTTACCCGGATGTTTCAGGTAATATTTACCCAGACCTTGCCGGATACCTTTGTTTCTTCCTTTATTTTTTTTCTTGAACAGACCAAAGGGATTATAATATTGTTTTTGAGTAATTGAACTCACTTCTGTCAGCCCGGTGTTAAAGAAAAGGTTTTTAAAAGAGGAGACGGTGAAGTCCTGGAGGTGATAGGGATTGGCGTCCATTGAAGGAGTAACAGGCGCTGAAGCGATAAAACGGCCACCACGAATGAGCTGTGAAGCAAAAAAGCGAATAAATTTTTCTGGTTCTGCAAGGTGTTCAATTGTTTCCAGGCTGATAATAGTGGAAAAAGGAGTTGAAGCCTGAAATGTCATAGCGTCTGCATTCACAAAATTGATGAGTGGGTTTTTGTATTTCTCTTTTGCATACTCAATAGCAGTTCGGCTATTGTCAATAGCAGTGATTTTATCAATGCCGTTTTTGTATTGTGTAGCCAACAAATAACTCCCATACCCGGCACCACAGGCAACATCGGCAATATGACCCCGGATCAAATTTTTTCCGGCAAAATGATAACGTTCCAGGTGTAATTGAACAGTTTCTGTTCCACCAATTTCATGTTCATTACCGGTAATGTCAGGATATATTCTTTCGAGGCTGGAATCAACTATCATCCCTGGTGATTTTAGATGTCTCTGCTTGTTCCAGTGCATTTTTGCGGACAATTGCCGTGATGGTCTGCTCCAGTTTACGGAGTCGGGCATAAAATTTTAAAATTACATACCAGAAAATGATAATGCTGGTATAGAAAACAAGGTCAGCTCCCCGGCCCACACCCAGATTATGGGCAAGCTGATTAGTTATTTCCGGGAAGAGAATAAAAACTACTGCCGCACCTACTAATAGAAGTAGTAAAATAAGGTCAAAGAGGCTGTTGCGTAACCGTACAAAAAAATAAACGGCGATAAAAACAACACCGGTGATCAGTAAAATTTTAATACCGTTCATTCAAACAATTTGTGTAAAACTAAATCAAAAAATATTCTGATGCTGTTGAAAATGGATTGTCCCTTGCTTTTTGAATATACTGTATAAGTGACTGTTGCCGGTACTTCCTGAAACCGAAGTTTATTTTTTTTGATAGCAAACAGAAACTCGGTGGCATGTGCCATTCGGTTTTCTTTTAAGGCTATTTTTTCGGCAGCAACCCTGTTCATAGCTCTTAATCCATTATGAGCATCAGAAAGATATAAACCTGTAAAAAGATAATTAATCCAGCGGGCTGTTTTTAATAGTAACTGGCGGGAACAAGAAGCATTGTGGTGGCCGGGTCTCAAAAAACGAGAGGCCAGTGTGATATCTGCTTCATTATTTTGTATAGGCAACAGCAGGGCCGGTATATCTGCTGCTGAATGCTGGCCATCCGCATCAAAAGTAACCAGGTACTTTGCTTTTTTCTGCAAGGCAAATTCAATTCCTGTTTGTAGAGCAGCGCCTTGTCCGAGGTTGACTGCATGCCGTATATAGTAAGTGTTTGTAAATACTAGCACCTGTGCTAGTAAATTTTCTTCAGAGCCATCATCAACTATAACGATTGAATAGCCAGCAAGTATTAACTCTTCGACAACTGTTTTAATTACTGTCGTTTCGTTAAAAGCAGGAATAATAATAAAATTCGAGTTATTTAATATTTGCTTTGACATTAATTGTATAAAAAGTCCAGTCATCTACCCGGCCGACATACTCTTTATCGGGATTGTTTAAGAAACCTGATAATTTTCCGGAGTACCAGGATTTTACAGGAACAAACAAAACAGTCTCTTTTTTGGTAAACAATTCCATAGTGTTTAACTTATTAATGTCATATAGACCAGGAATATTTTCCCAAACGGAAGCAAAGTTATTGAACATAGGATCACCAGAGGCACAGACAATATTTTTCCCTTGATTTTTGTCCACAAACTGTTTGAATAAAAGGCGACATGAATCTAAAGTCAATTCAGTTTGTTTATTTTGGAAATTTCTACTTCCTTCAAATGTTTTTTTTACTGTAAAATAAAAGCCATGAAGCGTGGATGATATTAGGATGGTAAGGGCGAATATCTTTAAATTCTTATATCCTTTACGCAGAAAGATTTTTTTGAAAACGAAGAGGACTAGGGCAATTTGTAATAAAAAAATTGGAGTGGCATAATAACGGCCTTCCGAGACATAAGTCCAGGAAAGGCCATTTAGTAGCGGAACGCTGGAATAGGTAACTGATAAGTAGGAAAGTGTTCCAAGTACTGTTAAACAAGATAATAATGTTATACTAACAAAATGTTCTCTAAGATTCGAAGTGGAAAATCTTTTAATTTTTATCCAATAAAAACAAACAGAGAGGAAGAGAATAAGCAGCAAAAGATGAAGATATATTACGACTGTTGCGATATAATTGTATTCAATCCCGGATACTTGATGAAATATTGTGGCAGGTACGGCAAGATTTCCTGCAATTGAAAAGAGGAAGGGAGTAATTCTTGTAAGATTTTCTGGAAAAAATCCTCTTTCTGTTGGATATAAATAAGCCGGGGCGCCGGCGAATAAATTTTGAAAAATAAGGAAGCTGCTTATCAAAAATATTATTAGAGCTAATGAAAGAAGTCCTCGACGATATAGTATTTTATTAGAACTTGAAATGCCACTAAGAATAAAGTATGCAGGAATTATTA
>JAGPDJ010000309.1 GCA_018057635.1 Ferruginibacter sp.
TTGATAAACAACGTTTATTAACAAAACAAAACGATGAAGTAAACCTTGCTGATGCATATGGAAGGACTATATGGGCTCTTGGTTTTGCTATTTCATTAAAATCTGTTTTGCCGTCTGAAATAATTACTGAAGCAGATTTGATCATTCAAAAAGCGCTGGTAAATGCAGCTGCTGTTCACTCAACCCGTGCGATGGCTTTTACCATCAAAGGGTTGTTCTACTATAATACAAACAGTAGGAAGCCAGGAAAGATCGCTCTGATCCGTGAACTTGCCAATCGTTTGGTACAAATGTTCAGGCATGAATCTGATCAAAACTGGAGATGGTTTGAAAGTTACCTGACTTATGCAAATGGTATTCTGCCGGAAGCCCTTTTGCTTGCATGGCTTGCAACAGGTGACCTTGCATACAAAGAGATTTCAAAATTGACATTCGATTTTCTATTGACAAAAACTTTCAATAAAAAGCGGATACATGTTATTTCAAATATTGGCTGGTTGTATAAAGACCAGCCCGCCTATCCCGATACAATCGGTGCCCAGCAACCCATAGATGTTTCTTATACGATCATTGCACTGAATTCATTCTATTCCGTATTTAAAAGTCAGGATTATCTCGACAAAATGCAAATATCATTCGATTGGTTCCAGGGGAATAATCACCTCAACCAGATCATTTACAATCCATGTACCGGCGGCTGTTACGACGGGCTGGAAAAGAATTATGTAAATCTTAACCAGGGAGCTGAATCTGCCGTGAGTTACCTGATGGCGCGTTTAACAGTTGAAAAAAAGTTCACAATCACACATCCGGTTAACATACCAAAAGCATACGAATTGCAACTATTACAATAAGAAACTTTCAAAATAAAATGTGTGAATCTTATAACCAAAAACCAGTATAATGTAACAGCTTTTTCTGAATTTAGGCGCACCTTTAGTCAACAATATTTTTTAATTAAATACTTACATAAACATGAAAAATCTTACAGAAATAAAAGGCGACTGGAAAGAAATAAAAGGCAAAATGAAACAGAAATTTGCCATGCTTACAGATGATGACCTGTTATTTGCAGAAGGCAAGCAAGATGAAATGTTGGGCAAGCTTGAAAGTAAACTTGGTAAAACAAAAGCAGAAATACATCAGATCATTTCTGATTTGTAAAAGCGTTCGTATAATTATTTAAGAAAACAAAATTCTTAATCATCATTTAAAAATAAATTTTATGGGAAACTTACTTTATATCATCGCAGTTATACTGGTCATTTTCTGGTTGATCGGATTTTTAGGTTACCATGCCGGAGGAATCATTCATATCCTTTTAGTAATTGCCGTTATAGCCATCATCCTGAGGTTGATACAGGGTAAAAAAGTTCTTTAAAACATTCAGTAAAAAAAATAAATAAAAATATGGGTAACAATAATAATACAACCAATGTAGCAGTCGCTTTACTAACCGGTGCAGCCATCGGAGCTGTATTAGGAATTCTCTTTGCTCCTGAGAAAGGAAGTGATACACGCAGTAAACTAAGCCGAAAGGCTAATGGCCTTACAGATGCAATGAACGAAAAAGTGCAGGAATTAATAGAAAGATTTGATACAAACAGCGATCATGATAATTCGGAAGAAAATCATACTTTAAAAAACCGCTCTGCAGAAGCAATTTGATCAGGTATAAATTATAGATGCCAGGTTAAATATATCAAATCCCTATTGATACTTAGTTGACCTTGCCCCAGCCCCTTTCATTTTGAAAGGGGCTGGATTTTTTTACCGGTAATCTGTCCCCTCCCGGTTCAGTCAGTTATACACGATATATAAATAATTGTTTTTTCATGGATATTATTTAAAGAAATAAACAATTAGTTCATTACGATACCTATAATCTCATTCTTTTCTGCAAAATCTGCAAATTTGCATTCAGCAAAACAATAACATCTCTTTCATTGAATCGTTCCACAGGGCAACTTTTATAGGAAAACTTTGTTTAATTTTCCATTTTGGTTAATATCAATTACATATAATAATTATACATACTATGAATAGAATTTCTACCCGAATCAGCATTATTATCCTCCTCTTCTTCCCGGCCATATTATTTGCCCAGGAAAATAAAGATTACAGTATTAAACTCAATTCGGGAAGTTTTATCCCTGTTGAAAATAGCAAGGATATCCAAAGTAATTCTGTACTGTTAACAAACAGTCTTTTTAACGATAAATTTTATCTTACTATACAATTCTGGTCATTACCGGATGAGGCAACAAAAGACAGGTTAAAAACTGCGGGTGTTCAATTAATAGATTACATACCTGGTTTTTCTTTTACTGCATCAGTTGCTGCAGGTATTGATCCGGCCATATTCCGGGGATTTAATATCCGCAGTATTTTCCAGTTAACAACGGAACAAAAAACGGTTCCTGCACTTTTAAAGGGAACATTCCCTGCGCATGCAACCAAATCTGCAGGTACTGTTGATGTAACAATAATCTCTTATGAAAAAATGGATGCAGGAAAAATCACCGGAGCATTACAGGTTATCAACGCTTATATTATTGAAGATATGCCCATGTTCAGAAGTTTTACGATTCGCATTGCAAAAGATAAAGTGCAGCAATTGGTTGGGCTGCCGTTTGTGCAATGGGTTGAGTTCATTGATGCACCAAACCAGTTGGAAAATACACCGGGAAGAACACTTCACCGCGTAAATATTTTAAATGACGGACCAAGGAATCTGAAAGGTGATGGAGTAAATGTAGGTATCTGGGATGGTGGTGCCATTAGTCCGCACCTCGATTTTTCACCAACAGGTCGCCTTACCCAGGTGGAAGCCAGTGGCGTTTCACAACATTCAACGCATTGTGCGGGAACCATATTAGGCCGTGGCCTGATAAACCCGCTGGCAAGGGGAATGGCTCCAAATGCCAATTTGTTTTCATATAATTTCAATGGCAATATTCAGACAGAAATGGCTACAGGAATTCCTGCCAATAACCTGGTTGTTAGCAGTCATTCTTATGGAAGTACACAAACCTGCGGTCTCACGGGTGCCGGTGTTTCCTATTCGGCAACCAGCAGGGCAACAGACCTTAACCTGAATAACTTCCCCTTCCATTTGCACTGCCATTCGGCAGGTAATTCCCAGTCTTCCTGCACCGGAGGATGGTCAACCATTACAGCAAGTGGAAAATCTGCCAAGAACAATATCCTGGTAGCTGCAGTTACTTCCACCGATGCCATGACCACATTCAGCAGTTTTGGACCGGTAGCTGATGGCCGGGTAAAACCTGAAATAGCAGCTTTCGGCAATGGTGTTTTTTCAACTTCAACACCGTTGAATACCTATGCTACCTTATCAGGAACTTCCATGGCAACACCCGGAGTAGCCGGTACCGTTAGTTTATTGGTACAACGTTACAAACAGTTAAATGCAGATGCACTTCCCATTTCATCTTTAATTAAAAATATTGTATTAAACGGAGCCAACGACATGGGCAATGCAGGCCCTGATTATAAATTCGGTTACGGGCGAATCAATGCACTGCAGGCTGTAAGGATACTTGAACAAAACAGGTATATCATTAACACAATCTCTACCGGTGCAACAAATAGCCACACCATATCTGTGCCGCCAGGAACCAGCCGGATAAAAGTAATGCTCAACTGGAACGATCCTGCAGGGACGGCCAATGCAAACCCTGCGCTGGTAAACAACTTAGACCTTGTTGTTGCCAACGGCGCTACCAATACACTACCCTGGGTGCTTGACCCCAATAATCCTGCTAACGTTGCAACAAGAGGAATTGACAATGA
>JAGPDJ010000031.1 GCA_018057635.1 Ferruginibacter sp.
AGTTTTACAAAGTGTAATGAATAAACGTAAAATCAAATGTGCTTGTTTGGGTGATGTGTTTAATTTACCCATGAGTACCATTACCATTATTGAAGATGCGTTGATGATGGGGATGAGTGGAGTAATGCTTTTAAAAATGTTGTAAAATGATAAAAACGATTCTTGCAATTCTTCTATCGGCTGCTGCATGTATTGTAAATCCGCCTGAAGTAAAGGTTTCCGGTGCTATGAAAAATGTGATGATGAACGGGGATTTATCAGCTCATCTGGATATTGATACCTTGAACAAAACCCACCTTTATGGCCTTGGTCCCGTAGCCGGATTAAAAGGTGAAATAATGATATTGGATGGGAAAGTATTTTCAACTGCTAAAGATGAAAAGAAATTATTGAATCAGCAGGACATGGTATCAAAGGCTGCATTACTTGTTTACAGCAATGTAGCAAAATGGAAAACTGTCAGTATCAAAGTTTCTGTTGACAGCTATGCCGCCCTGGAAAAATTGGTAGAAACTACCGCTAAAGAAAATGGGTATGATACAGAATTAGCATTTGCTTTCAAAATAGAACTAACACCTAAAAAAATAAGCTACCATGTAATTGATTGGAAAGAAGGCACAGTGCATACAATGGAAAATCATAAACAGTTTGCTTATGAAGGTCAATCCTCTGATGCAAAAACAACCTTGCTTGGTTTCTATTCCACCCATCACCAAAGCATCTTTACCCATCATACCACTTATATGCATGTGCATTTGCTGGACGAAAAGACTAAAACAGTTGGGCATTTGGATGAGATAAAAGTAAACGGTCAAATAACAATTTACCTGCCTAAAAAATGAGTGTTTTGCAAACAATAGGGAACTTTTTATGGCGAATATTCAAAGCCCTTTTTGTAAGAAAGAAAAACTGTTGTAAATAATTAAATGTCAGTTAAATGTAAAACATCGGCAAAATTATATAAACTTGTTTCTCTGAAATAGCATTACCTTTATCAAGGAGATTTTATGAAAAAGTTCATCACAGCTATATTAGCAGTTTTATACATCAGCACATCTACAGGTGCAATGGTACACATGCACTACTGCATGGGTCAGTTAGCTGATTGGGGGCTTGGGCATAACAAATCCAAAACCTGCAGTAAATGTGGCATGGAGAAAAGCGATGAAAAAGACAATGGCTGCTGCAAGGATGAGCATAAATTCATAAAGAACGATACCGACCAGAAAGCTGCCGAAGCAGGCTTTCAGATGATTCAGTTGTTCGCAACAGCAATACCTGTATCATTTGTTGAAATACCTTCTGCTGATTTTCCGACTGTAACAGAGGAAAATCCTATCAGCCATGCTCCACCCCGAAGTGGTGGCGTTGCGGTGTACGTCCGCAATTGTACTTTCCTTATTTAAAGATTATTTTCTTTTATGAGCCAGGCAATTTTATTGTCGGGCTATTGGCATTTCTCTTTGCCATATTCTTGTATTTCTTCACTGAACATTAAATCAAATAAAATGAAATCATTTACAATGCTGATGATGGCAGCTTTAACCATCTTGTCTGTTTCTGTTTTTGCACAAGACAGTACAAAGCACAAAATGAAAGTTCCCAAACAAAAAACAGAAAAAGCTAAATACAGTTGCCCGATGCACCCCATTGAGGTGAGTGATAAGGCTGGTAAATGCTCTCAATGCGGAATGGACCTGACTCTTTCTCCTAAAGAAAAGATGAAGATGGAGGTAATGAAAACCTATACTTGCCCTATGCATCCGGAAACTGTAAGCGACAAGCCCGGTAAGTGTCCCCAATGTGGTACTATAATGAACAGTTCTCCAAAGGAAAAAATGAAAATGGAGGTAATGAAAATCTACACCTGTCCCATGCACCCTGATGAAAACAGCAACAAATCCGGCAAGTGTTCTAAATGCGGGATGGAACTGAAAGAAAAGGGAAAAACAACTCAATCTTATACTTGCCCGATGCACCCGGAAGTTACCAGCGATAAGCCGGGCAAATGCTCCAAATGCGGAATGAATTTAAATCTTTCCCCCAAAGAAAAAATGAAAATGGAAGTGATGAAAACATTCACATGCCCTATGCATCCTGAAGTAACAAGCGATAAACCTGGCAAGTGTACAAAATGTGGGATGTCCCTGAAAGAAAAAGAGCAACAGGCAATTGCTTACTCCTGCCCTATGAAATGTGAAGGTGATAAAACCTATGATAAGCCCGGTAAATGCCCCAAATGCGGAATGGATTTAAAGGAAAAGAAAGATGACCATTCTAACCATCAACATTAATCACAAATAAAATCAAGCAAATATGAAAAGGATATTCTTTAGTGTAGTAGCTATCAGTACCATCTTGTTTACTGCCTGTAACAGTGGCGGAAGCAAGAATGAACATGAAGGCCATGATATGAACAACAAGAACAAAGACACCACCCAACATGCAGTCACCCCAGATGATAAAGAAGTGAAAGCTGTTACTGTTGCTTATACCAATGTGGATGCAAAAGCAACCGCTTCCATTAAGGAAATAGTTGACCATTATCTGCATATAAAAAATGCACTGACTAATGATAATGGCAGCGAAGCCGCCAGTGGCGCTAAAGCAATGGAAAATGCAATCAGCAAACTTGATAAATCATTGTTGACTGCTGAACAAAAAGCAGCGTATGATAAAAATGAAGAAGAAATGAAAGAACATGCAGAACACATTGCAAAGAATGGTGACAAAATAGAGCATCAGCGTTCCCACTTTGTGATGATGAGTGAAGTGGTGTATGATTTGGTAAAGAATTTTGGCGCAGGCCGTCCGCTGTATCATGACCATTGCCCGATGGCAAGAAATAACCAGGGAGCCATGTGGATTAGTGAAATGAAAGAAGTAAAGAATCCTTACTTCGGTGCAAAAATGCTTACCTGCGGTACTATTGAAGAAGTGATTAAGTAATAATTAAAACATCAGCATGGTTCGCAAATTAATTGAACTGGCTTTACGCAACAGGTTTATTGTCTTGCTCATCGCAGGCGGCATGTTTGCGTATGGCATCTACTCCATTAAGAAAAACCCAATTGATGCCATTCCTGATTTGAGTGAGAACCAGGTGATTGTTTTTACAGAATGGATGGGTCGCAGTCCACAGGTGATAGAAGACCAGGTTACTTATCCATTGGTGAGCAATCTGCAGGGGATTCCGAAGATTAAAAATATCCGTGGCTCATCCATGTTCGGGATGAGTTTTGTATATGTGATTTTTGAAGATAATGTTGACATCTACTGGGCAAGAACAAGGGTATTGGAACGATTGAATTTTGCTCAACGATTATTGCCCCAGGGAGTAACACCTTCACTTGGCCCTGATGGAACAGGTGTTGGTCATATTTACTGGTATCACCTTGATGCACCAAAAATGGATTTGGGAGAGCAAAGGGCTTTACAGGATTGGTATATAAAATTTGCCTTGCAAACCGTAAAGGGAGTAGCTGAAGTAGCTTCCTTTGGTGGTTTTGAAAAACAGTACCAGTTAGTAGTTGACCCGATAAAATTGCAGTATTACAATATCTCCCTGATGGATGTGATGAATAAAGTAAAAGCCAATAATAATGATGTAGGGGGTAGAAAGTTTGAAATGGCAGATATGGCTTATATCATCCGGGGCTTAGGGTATATCAAAAGCAAGGAAGATGTAGAGAATATTGCATTGAGCAATTACAATGGCATTCCTGTAAGAGTAAAAGATATTGGCTCAGTGCAAATGGGTGGCGATTTACGCCTCGGCATATTTGATATGGATGGTAAAGGCGAAGTAGTAGGCGGCATTGTAGTAATGCGGTACAATGAAAATGCCAATAAAGTAATAGAAGCCATTAAGGAAAAAATGAAAGAAGTGGAAAAAGGTTTGCCCGATGGGGTAACTTTTAAAACATCCTACGACAGAAGTACTTTGATACAGGAAGCCATTGCATCAGTAAAAGGTACATTAATAGAAGAAATGATTGCTGTATCGCTTGTCGTACTCATTTTCTTATTTCACTGGCGAAGTGCCGTTATCATTTTAATTCAATTACCCATTTCCGTAGCGGCTGGTTTTATATTCCTTGAAATGTTTGGCATCTCTTCCAACATTATGTCATTGACAGGTATTGCCCTGGCAATTGGTGTGGTTGTAGATGATGGAATTGTAATGGTGGAAAATGCTTACCGGCATATCAGTGAAGCCCAAACAGAAAAATCAAAGACAACTAATAAAACATAAACATGGCAAAGTGGTTTAAACGAAATACAGACCCGTTGACATCTGAGGAAAAGATGGACATCATTGAAAAGTCTTCTAAACAGGTGGGGCCAGGTGTTTTCTATTCCACCATCATTGTAGTGGCTTCTTTCCTTCCGGTGTTTTTGTTAACTGGTATGGAAGGAAAACTTTTTCATCCGCTTGCATGGACAAAAACATTTATACTGTTGATAGATGCTTTCTTAGCAATTACATTGACTCCTGTACTGATTTCATTTTTTCTAAAAGGAAGACTGAAGCCTGAAAGTGCTAACCCGATTACCAGAACATTAGAAAGAATTTATACACCCATTCTTAAATGGTGTTTGAAATGGCGCAAAACAACTATCGGTATCAACCTTACTGCATTAGCTGTTGGTATAATTATGATGACCCGCCTGGGTTCTGAATTTATGCCACCGCTGGACGAAGGTTCATTACTTTTTATGCCAGTTACTTTACCGGACGTATCCAATTCAGAAGCAAAAAGATTATTACAAGTGCAGGACAAGCTAATCCGTACTGTTCCCGAAGTTTATCATGTGCTGGGGAAAGCAGGCAGGGCAAATACGGCTACGGATAATTCGCCTATCAGCATGATTGAAACCATCATACTACTGAAGCCCAAAAGTGAATGGCGTAAAGGAATGACCAAAGATGGCATCATCAATGAACTGAATGCAAAAATGCAGATACCGGGTGTTACCAACGGATGGACACAACCTATTATCAACCGTATTAATATGCTTTCTACCGGTATCCGGACTGATGTAGGGTTAAAAGTATATGGACAAAACATTGATAGTATTTATGCTTTTGCACAAACTATCAAAAAACAACTGGAAGGAATTGATGGTATAAAAGATTTGTATGTAGAACCTATCACGGGGGGTAAATACATAGACATTGCAATAAAAAGAGAGGAAATAGGCAGGTATGGTTTAAGTGTGGATGATGTTAACCTTGTCATTGAAAGTGCATTGGGTGGCATGAAACTTTCTACTACGATAGAAGGCCGTCAGCGTTTTTCTGTAAATGCCAGATATGGGCAGGATTTCCGTAACAACCTTGAATCGCTAAAAAGATTGCAGGTGCAAACGATGAACTTCGGTCCCATTCCCCTGGAAGCGGTGGCTGATATAAAATTGAGTGATGGCCCCCCGATGATTAATTCTGAAAACGCAATGCTGCGGGGAACGGTATTATTTAATGTACGGGAAAGAGATTTAGGCAGTACAGTAAAAGAAGCACAGCAAAAACTAAACAAGATGATAACCAAATTGCCCAAAGGCTATTTCTTAGAGTGGAGCGGACAATGGGAAAACCAGATAAGGGCAAACAGGACATTAAAGACCATAATGCCAATTGTTCTCATCATCATTTTTATGGTGCTGTATTTTACTTATCATTCTTTTAAAGAGGCAGCGGTAACCATGCTTACTGTTCCCTTTGCATTGATTGGAGGTGTGTTCATGGTTTATTTTTATGGTATCAATTTATCAGTAGCTGTTGCAGTTGGTTTCATCGCCTTATTTGGAATGGCAATAGAAACAGCCATGCTGATGACCATTTATTTGAATGAGGCTATGCAGAACATGGTAGCAAAACATGGTAACTCCAAAGCAACACTAACACCAGCCGTCATCAGGGAATTTGTAATTGAAGGTGCGGCTAAAAGGTTGAGACCAAAATTAATGACGGTATCTGTTGGTCTTTTTGGTTTGATACCTATTCTGTGGGCAACCGGTGTTGGCAGCGATATCATGCGGCCTATTACCATTCCATTGATTGGCGGTACTATCACTTCAACTATTTATGTATTACTTATCACACCAGTAATATTTGAAATGATAAAGGAAAGAGAATTAAAACGTAAAGGCAAAATTGAATTGATAGATGTTAAAGAATAAACTACTCCCGGCATTGTTTGCCCTGCTTGCTGCTTCCGGCAGTAAGTCGCAAACATTGAAACTCGATGCTATCATTGACAGCATCAAAGCGTCTCACCCGGTGGTGAAGATGTATGACAATGAAATCCGGTCAATGGATGAAGCAGCTAAGGGTGCAAGAAGCTGGATGCCACCACAATTTGGTATCGGACAGTTCATGACTCCGTATGATGCAAGGCTCTGGCATAGAGAAGGCGATATACCGGGCATGGGTTCCGTAATGGTTTCAGGCGAGCAGATGTTTGCCAATAAAAGGAAACTGGATGCAGATGAACGATACATGAAGGCCATGTCTTCAGTGGAAAAAGAAAAAAAGAACGCAACACTGAATGAATTGACTAATGATGCAAAACAATTTTATTATGAATGGATAATTCTGAAGAAAAAGTTACTGGTACTCACAGAAAATGAAAAGATTCTGGACTTCATGATAAAAAATGCAGAAATACGGTACAGAAACGGGTTGGAAAAAATAAGTGCTTATTACAAAGCTAAAGCTGCATTGGGGGATGTAAAGAACATGCAGTTAATGTTTGAAAACGACATAAAAGAAAAACGTATCCGCATCAATGCCCTTATGGGCAGGGATGCAATGCACTATTTTGACATTGATACTACTTACCAGCTTACTGACTTCGCAAATATTGTTTTTGACAGTACACTCTTTTATAAAAGCCGGAGTGATTTAAAATCATTAGACCGGGAGATTAATCTTACAACACTGAAACAGGAAACAGAAAAGCAAAGCCTGAAACCACAATTTGGGATACGTTATGAGAATATGATTGGCTTTGGGGGCCAGCCATTACAATATACTATTATGGGCATGGTTAGAATACCGATGGCTAAATGGTCATCAAAGATGAATAAAGCCAATATCGAAAGCCTGAAATGGAAGGCAAATGCTATTCAATCTCAAAAAGAGATGATGGTGAATGAGTACAGCGGCATGGCATATAGTATGCGGAATGAAATGGAACTAAAGAAAAAACAGGTTAAACTCTATGAAGAAAATATTATCCCGGCATTGAAGAACAACTATAAAACAATGCAGTTGGGATATGAGCAGAACACAGAGGAGCTCTTTATGCTTTATGATGCATGGGAAATATTAAACATGAAGCAACTTGAATATATTGAATTACTAAATCAGGCTTTGCGATTGCAGGTAACTATCGAACGTATTATTGAAAATAAATAAAACCCAACTATATGAAAAGGAGAAATTTTATAAAGATATCCGGGCTTAGTGCCGGAACAGTATTAACAGGTGGTGCTGTTGCAGGTTTTCTTGCCAGTTGCAGTGGTTGTAAAAAAGACTATCGCATGGGTTTGATGACAGAACCTGTACCGGTAACGGAAGGAGATTTTTCAAGATTACTTTCTTATCCGGCTCAGGCAAGTGCTAACCATACATTGACGGCACAGGCTACTGTAGCAAACATTAAAGGAACAAATATTCCCGTATTAGGCTATCAGCCCAATAGCCTGTTGGGTCCTTCTTTCAGGATTAACAGAGGCGATGCAATGAACGTTTTATTACAGAACAATTTATCAGAACATACTAACATCCACTGGCATGGTTTAAAGATTCCTGCTTTGATGGATGGCCATCCAGACCAGTTGGCTGGTGCAGGGGGTACATTTCGTTACCAGTTCACCGTAAACCAAAGAGCTGGGTTAAGCTGGTATCATCCGCATCCGCATGAAATGACAGGTAAACAGGTGTTCCAGGGTCTTGCCGGAATGTTTATTATTAATGATACTGAAGAGGCGGCGTTAAGCCTTCCATCCGGCCAATATGAATTGCCATTGGTAATACAGGATAAACGTATTTCATCAAACGGCATTACTTATAATCCATCAATGGAGGAAGTGATGGCCGGTTACATGGGCGAATCAATTATTGTAAACGGTATTTATTCATCTTATACAGAAGTCGCTACCCGCTATTACCGTCTTCGTATTCTCAACGGTTCCAATGCAAGGGTTTACAATCTTGCATTGAGTAACAATGCTGACATGATAATTATCGGTAACGATGGCGGCTTATTAAAAAATCCTGTTGCAGTAAAAGAAATCCTGGTTGCCCCCGGAGAAAGATTGGATGTGCTTGTAAACTTTAGCAGTTCCACAATCGGAACTGAAATTTATTTATTAAGCAAAGAATTTGGCAACGGTGGTAATGCACAGGGCAAGCAGGGTTTTAAAATCATGAAATTTAAAGTAACAGTATCTTCTGCCATTACATTTACTGTTCCTACAAACCTTTCTGCCATTACTGCTATAGTAGCATCTTCAGCAGTAAGGACAAGAGTATTTGAAATCTCCAATGCAATGGAGCATCACGGAGTGCCAATGAATAATGGAATGCAAATGCGTCACCGCATAAATGGAAAATTATTCGACAGCAGTCGGATTGATGAAACGGTAGCAGCCAATACAAATGAAATATGGGTATTTGATAACAGTATGGGTGATGAACCGCATCCTATGCACCTGCATGGTGTTTTCTTCCAGGTATTGCAACGCAGTGGCGGAAGGGGCAACCTGATTGCATCTGAGAATGGATGGAAGGACACCGTATTAGTTATGCCGGGTGAAACAGTTAAAGTGCTGGTTCCTTTTGAAAATAATACGGGCAAGTTTGTGTTCCATTGTCACAATCTGGAACATGAAGATGATGGTATGATGTTACAGTATCAATTGAGTTAAGCAAAAATAGTATGAAGCGAATTTATTTTATACCAGCTTTGATTGTGATGATTGTTACTGCTTGTAACAATAACAAAGACCCTCATGCAGTACACAAAACAGAAGTAGCAAAGGAAATGTACACCTGTCCGATGCCGGAAGATTCTGTATTCAGTGACAAGCCTGGTAAATGCCCGAAGTGTGGAATGGACTTAGTGATGATGGATAACACAGAACATGATGGTCATGCAGCCGTTGAATACACCTGCCCCATGCACCCCGAAATCATCCGGGACAAACCCGGAACTTGCCCAATCTGCGGAATGGACTTGGTAAAAAAGGAAACAGGGGGTGCAAAATCTGGTGATGCAGAACTGGAAGCATTATTAAAGCCAACTAATGAATTTGTTGTTTCATCAATTCCAGTTACTTCAATACAGAAAAAAGAAGAAGAGATAGAAATTGATGCATTGGGCACTATTGCCTATGATACGAGGCAGGTGGGGAGTATTTCATCAAGAGTGACTGGAAGAATTGAAAAGTTGTATGTACGGTATCGTTACCAGAAAATAAATAAGGGCCAGCACATATTGGACATTTACAGCCCCGAATTGATGACAACCCAGCAAAACCTCTTGTTCCTGATTAAGAATGATGCAGAGAATGTAACATTTATTCAGGCTGCCAAAGAAAAATTGTTATTGCTTGGTATGAGTAATGAACAGTTGCAGCAGGTTATTAAAGCTGGAAAACCCACATTGACCATTGCGGTATATAGTAATTACAGTGGCCATATTCATGAAGCAGCTAATGGCGGTAGCATGAATACAGGGTCCGGTACGATGAAAGATATTTCACTGATTACAGAAGAGCTTTCATTGAAAGAAGGTATGTATATACAGAAAGGGCAGTCTGTTTTTACCGTCTTTAATCCAGGCCGGGCATGGGCAATACTAAGTATTTATGGAGATAATCAGGCATTGGTAAAAGTTGGTAATACCGTAAGGCTTATTCCTGAAACAGCACCTAATAAAGATTTCAGGGCTTCTATTGATTTTATTGAACCCTTTTATCGTAAAGAGAATAAAACATTAACGGCAAGAGTTTATTTCAATAACAGTGTATTGAAAATTCCTATCGGCAGCCAGGTAAGGGCAACCGTTTTCGGCAATACAAAAGAGGCTTACTGGCTACCAAAAGAAGCGGTGCTGTCGTTGGGTATGGATAAAGTGGTATTTCAAAAAACTGATGGCGGTTTTAAAGCATATAAAATCAATACAGGTATCATCCACCAAAAACACATACAGGTATTAAGTGGGTTAACAGAAAAGGATTCGGTGGCTGCCAATGCACAGTATTTAATGGACAGTGAGAGTTTTATCAAAATTAAAAATTGATTATGCGTTACATCATTATAATAGCAACGGCCATTTTCTTTTTTGTTTCCTGTAAAAACAAAAAAGAAATACCCAAGGACCCTGACACTTATTACACCTGTTCTATGGACCCGCAGGTAGTGGAATACAAACCGGGTAAATGCCCTATTTGCAAAATGGAATTGACTCCTGTGAAAAAAAAGAACGGTGAAAATAAAGATGAACTGCAACTAAGCGACCAGCAGATACAGTTGGGAAATATACAAACTGATACAATCCATAACGGTACAATTGGCGACCAGTTAGTATTAACAGCGACATTGAATTTCGACCAGATGAAATCATCTTCTGTGAGTTCAAGAGTGATGGGTAGGATAGAAAAGCTGTATTTCAAAAACCTGGGTGATTTTGTAAAGAAAGGCTCACCACTATATGATTTATACAGTGAAGAACTGAACAATTCAAAACAGGAATATCTATTGGCATTGGATAGGAAAACATCTTTTTCTGGTGAAACGGTTATTGACTTTGACCAATTGATTCAAAGTGCAAAAAATAAATTGCTCTTGTGGGGCATGAGTGAAACTCAGGTAGCGGAAATGGCAAAAAACAAAAAAGCAACACCCACTACGACATTTTACAGTACCGCCGGTGGATACATTACGCAGTTGGATATAAGAGAAGGTGATTACATAATGGAAGGAGGCACTATTGTAAAATTGGCCGACTTGTCAAGCCTTTGGGCAGAGGCGCAAGTTTATACTTCACAACTGGCGGAGATAGACAGGAACAGTATAGCCACCGTACAACTCCCTGATTTTGATGGGAAGGAAATAAAAGGAAGAATTGAATTTGTAAACCCTGAAATCAATCCGGATACAAGAATCAATCTTATCCGTGTATCAATTCCCAACCATGGCAATCAGTTAAAACCCGGTATGCCTGCTTATGTACTCCTGAAAAGTCCGGAGCGAAAAACGTTGACACTTCCAATTAATGCAGTCATCCGTGATGGAAAGGGAGCAACAGTATGGATACAAACAGCAGACAAAACATTTAAAAGCCTGATGGTACAAACAGGTTTGGAAAGCGATGACAGGATAGAAATAAAATCAGGTTTGAAGGAAGGCGATATAGTGGTTATTACAGGAGCTTATTTATTGCACAGCGAGTATGTATTTAAAAAAGGAGCCGACCCGATGGCCGGACATAATCATTAATAATTTATCAATCTAACAAAATGAATACATTTTTGAAGTCAGTTCTATCGGCAGTAATACTTTTCTTTGCTATCACCGCAACAGCACAAAAAAATGAAGAGGTCTGCTACAATCCAAACCTTATAAAAGATACTACCAAAAAGAGTATTAAATCAATGGCTGTTGCAGTTACCAATGGCGACAGTATAAAAATCAACTATCATTCTCCCGGTGTTCGTAAAAGAGTAATATGGGGCGGCCTTGTTCCTTATGATGAAGTGTGGGTAACAGGTGCTCATGATGCTACTACCCTTGAAATCGGTAAACCCTTTGTTGTTGAGGGCAAAGAAATTGCGGCCGGCAAGTATGCTTTTTTCACTATTCCCGGAAAGAAGGAATGGGTTGTTATTATCAATAAAAATTGGGAACAGCACCTTGCATCTGAGTATGATGAAAAAGATGATGTAGTGAGAGTAAAAGTTAAGCCTAAGAAAAATAACCACACTGAAAGGTTGCAATATTTTGTAGAAACAGCTAAAGGCAATGATGGGAAGATTTCAATGGCCTGGGAGAGAATAAAAATTGAATTTGAGATTAAACTCATAAAATAATTATCATGAAAGCGATTGTATTCCTGATTGCATTTACTTCCTCTGCTTCCTATCCATCCTTTTCCCAAAGCAGGGAGGCCGGTACTGATTTGGGTGAAATAAAGCAATACATGAGGAATAAGGACACGAACACAACTTCTCCTTTAAATAAAAATACTGCGGCTGTCAGAGCTGTTTTACAGCAGTACAATAGTGCCATAGAGAAATTGGATATGACAGGTACTGATAATTTGTTTACCAATGATTCTGAAATTTATGAATCCGGTTTAAGCGAAGGGAATTACACTAATTTTATGAATAAGCATTTAAAGCCTGAACTAAAAGAACTTAAATCGTTCAAATTTAATAACCACAACACCGATGTCACTATTATTGGCAATCATGCTTTTGCTACTGAAACCTACTCTTGCATCACTGTTGGTGCAAAACACAATACTGAAGTAAAACGTAAAGGTGTTACTACATCCGTTTTGAAGAAGCAAAAAGGCGAATGGAAGATTATGAATTATCATAATTCATCAACTGAATAAGTCTCTAAATATTTTGTTATGGAACATAAGCATCAAGAGCAAAACTATACTTGCCCCATGCACCCTGAAATTGTGCAGGATAAGCCAGGGAACTGTCCTAAATGTGGTATGAGTTTAGTGCCTTTAAAAACTGGTACGGAAGTTCAAAATCCACTCCACCAACATCAGCATGAAGATACCAAACCACTAATGAGTCATGCAGGAAATGACCACCATGCAATGATGATTGATGATTTCAAAAAGCGGTTTTATGTAGTATTGGCTCTTACTATTCCTGTCATGCTGTTATCTAAAATGATTCAGCATTGGTTGAATATTCATATCAGTTTTCCGGGCTCTGAATATGTATTGTTGGCTTTATCTTCTTTTGTCTTCTTTTATGGAGGCTGGCCTTTTCTGAAAGGATTGGTAAATGAAGCAAGAGCAAAAAATCCGGGTATGATGTTCCTGATTGGCTTTGCTATTTCAGTGGCGTACATCTACAGTGTGGCAATTGTATTTGGTTTGGAAGGGATGGATTTCTTTTGGGAACTGGCAACACTTATTCTTATTATGCTCTTAGGGCATTGGATAGAAATGAAATCTGTTGCCGGTGCTTCAAGAGAACTGGAATTGTTGGTGCAGCTTATGCCGGATGATGCCCACTTGTTAGATGGAGAAAAAG
>JAGPDJ010000310.1 GCA_018057635.1 Ferruginibacter sp.
CCTTTAAGTGCTTTTCCAGTAATGTTTTGTACCGGAAAAAAACCTGCACCCTTTCTTTGATGGGTGTTTTGCTCCAGGCAGGGAATGCTGCTTTGGCTGCTTTTACTGCATCATCCAGGTCTTTGGAGGCAGACATGGGAACGGTTGACAATAAATTCCCGTCAAGGGGTGAAACTACATTTAGTGTTGCAGATGATGAAGCCTGTACGAATTTTCCATTGATAAAATTCTGTGTTGCTGCGTATTTCATATTTTAATTTAAAATGTAAATATTTTATTTATTTAGCCAAAAAATAAAAATAATGTATTTTTAGATACCGAAATCAATTTATTTTCATTTTTTTGACTCATTCTTAACAATGGTTTATGCACACAAATGATTCTGTGGTACTGGACAAACTGGATTTTGATATATTGTCTTTTTTACAGAAAGACGGAAGGATGTCATTCACGGTTATTGCAGAAAAACTCAATGTTTCTATTGGAACTGTCCGCACACGATTTAATAAACTGATTGAGGACGGCACCATCAATATCATTGGCCGGGTTGATCCGGACAAAGTTGGATTCAGGTGTTATGCACACATAGCCGTTTTTGTGCGGCCCGCAACTTTGAAAGAAAAAGTAGCACAGAAAATTTCAAAACTTCCTGAGGTAAGTTTTTTAGCCATGACATCCGGAGATTACGACCTGGAAGTAGATGTGATGTGCCGTGATAATAATCACCTGGTAGATTTCATCAATGACATCAGTAAAATTGAAGGTGTTTACCAGACAAAGACGACGATTTATTTCAAGGTTTATAAATATGCACAGCCAGACCTGAAATTACTGAAATGATTATATTACATTTTAATGGCACTATAATTGTGGCGATATGCAAATTATTTTCTCAACTATGAATTCACCCGGGGCTAACTTATTCAACAAATCAATTTATGAAAAGAACATGCTACTTATTAGCAGTACTACTGCTGTTTTCCTTTTCTGTATCAGCACAGAAGGATTTTTTTAGAGATGTAAATGAAAACAATATACAACTCAGGAATAACCTGCGGGTTGTATTTCCGGTAAAATACCGCACTACTACTATTGATTTCAGTGGAATCAAAAACTTCCTGGGATCTCTATCGGCAGAACAAAATGTTTCAAACAGGAATCAGGCACCAGTACTTTCATTACCGATGCCCGACGGATCAATGGCAAGGTTTCATGTTTGGGAAAGCAGTATACAGGAACCAGGGCTTCAGAACAGGTTCCCTGAAATAAGAACCTATGCCGGACAGGGAATAGATGATCCGTATGCAACCATTCGTTTTGATTTTAATCCGTATGATGGATTTCATGCACAGATCCTGTCACCTAACGGAAGGGTGTATATGGATCCTTATGCAAGAGGTGATATGGAAAATTATATAAGTTATTATCAGAAAGACAATCACCGTGACCCATTTTTCATTTGCGAGATCCCGGAACAGGCAAACTTTCAAAACAAAAATGCAGCGATACCGCTGGCAGGAGCATGCCGTGGCACACAATTGTATACATACCGCCTGGCTGTGGCTTGTACCGGTGAATATGCCGTTGCAGTAGGAGGAACGAATGCTGCATTGTTACACAGCAAAATAGTTACTACCGTTAACAGGGTGAATGGTGTTTATGAACAGGAAGTTGCTGTTAGATTGGTATTGATTGCCAATAATAACCTGATAGAATTCCTTTCTGCTGGTACTGATCCATTTAATGGAAATAATAGTGCAGGTACTTTAATAAACGAAAGCCAGACTCAGATCACCAGTATCATTGGTACAGCTAATTTTGATATTGGCCATACATTCAGTACAGGTGCCGGAGGCCTTGCCGGGCTAGGTGTTGTGTGTTCTTCCGGCAATAAAGCGAGAGGAGTTACCGGAAATTCCAATCCTGTTGGTGATGGTTTTGACATTGATTATGTGGCACATGAAATGGGGCACCAGTTTAGCGGCAACCATACCTTTAACGGATCAAACGGAAGTTGCAGTGGCGCAAATAGGAACGGTTCTACTGCTTATGAACCAGGTAGCGGAACCACCATTCAGGCGTATGCTGGTATTTGCGGCACTGATAACACACAACCAAACAGCGACCCCTATTTTCATTCAGTAAGTTTTGATGAGATCAGTACATTTATAGAAGCAGGCGGAGCCAGTTGCCGGGCTGTTAGCAGCACAGGAAATTCAATTCCGGTAATAACCGCAATGAATAACAATGGCGCCAATATTCCTATCAATACTCCGTTTACATTAACAGGAACGGCAACAGATCCTGACAATGACGCCATAACCTATAACTGGGAAGAATGGGATCTTGGGCCGCAGGGTGTGTGGAATGCAGGTGCAACAAGTACAACTGCCCCGCTCTTTAAATCAAGGATTCCCAAAACAACCGGTAGCCGCACATTTCCGGATATAGCTGTGATCTTAGCCGGTTATCCGGTATCACCCACCGCAACGATGGGCGGTTTAAAAGGAGAAACCCTTCCAACTGTTGCAAGGCCCATGAAATTCAGGTTAACGGTAAGGGATAACCGCTCCGGTGGCGGCGGTGTTACTACAGGTGGCAATGGTTGCCAGGCAGGATTTACAACTACTTTCCAGGTAAATACTATTGCTGGCACAGGCCCGTTTGCAGTAACTGCTCCCAATGGTGGCGAAAGTTTTCCGGGTTCAACCCTTCAAACCATCACCTGGAATGTGGCAGGTTCAAATGCAGCACCGATCAGTACCACTAATGTAAAGATCAGTTTATCAACAGATGGCGGACTAACATACCCAACTGTTATCACTGCAAGTACAGCAAATGACGGTTCTGAAGCTTTAACCATTCCCAATTTACCAACAACAACGGCCAGGATAAAAGTAGAAGCTGTGGGCAATATCTATTTCGATATTTCCAACAACAATTTTACAATCACCAATGCTTCACCGGGTTTTGATTTTAACAATCCGGCGGCTACAACTATTGCCTGCGGCGGGCCAGCTTCAGCAACTGTAACATTGGGTACGGTATCATATTTCAGTTATACCACACCGATAGCTTTATCGGCTTCCGGTGTGCCTTCAGAAGCGAGCATTTCATTCAGTGTTAATCCGGTAGTCCCTGGTAACAATACTGTCGTTACTTTAAACAATACCAATAACCTTGCTGCAGGTACGTATACCATTACCATCACAGGTATATCCGGAAGCATAACACTTACCAGGGATATTGTATTCATTATACAGGCCGGGGCAGGTCCAACGATCAACACACAACCGGCAAGTCAAACGGTATGTGCAGGTGCCAATGTTACTTTCAGTGTTGTTGCATCAGGCGCCATCACGGGATATCAATGGCAGTTGAGCACAGATGGAGGGGCTGTTTTCAGTAACATAACACTTGCAAACAGCAGTACCTACAATGTAACGGGCACAACAACTGCTCAAAATGGCTACCGGTACAGGGTAATTGTATTTACCCAATGCAGTTCAACTACATCCAATGTGGCGATACTCACTGTAAATGCATCACCAAGCGTTCCGGTATTAACACCAGCAACTGCAACGATATGCCTGGGAGATGTTGCCTCATTGAATGCCGCATCTACAACCATAACAACCGGAACACTGGGAATAGGTACATCAACAACCGCAGGTGCTACATCCGGAGCAACCTTAGGGCCAAATCCTTTACAGAATTATTATGGTGGGAATAAACAACAGATGTTGTTCACGGCAACAGAACTTTCCGGCCTGGGAATGGTTGCAGGCACATCTATTTCCGCA
>JAGPDJ010000311.1 GCA_018057635.1 Ferruginibacter sp.
AAAGTAAAAGCAGAACTTTCAGAAAGGGGATTAAATTCAAGCCAGGTTTCTATCATTGAAAATTATCTTTCTATTACCGGAAGCAATGAAGAAAAGCTCGCAGCCATCGCTTCACTTTTTAAAGACAACGACATTGCCTTACATGGCAATGAAGAAGTGAGGTTCATACATAACAATACCCGGAACACAAACCTGGTATACGACCTAACCCTTGCCAGGGGATTGAATTATTATACCGGGACCATATTTGAAGCCAAAGCGCCTGCCACAGTACAAATGGGCAGTATCGGCGGCGGCGGCAGGTACGATGACCTTACCGGATTATTTGGCGTACCCAATATTCCCGGAGTTGGAATCAGTTTTGGTGTAGACCGGATCTATGATGTGCTGGAAGAACTGAACCTTTTTCCGGAAAATCTACAGATAGGCACAAAGGTTTTGTTCTTCAACCTGGGAAAGGAAGAAAGTATGTACGCATTGAATTGTATGCAGGCATTAAGAAAACAGGGTGTCTCCTGTGAGCTTTATCATGAAACTGCAAAAATGGACAAGCAGTTCAAATATGCTGATAAAAAAAACATACCCTTTGCTGTGATCATCGGCAGTAAGGAAATGCAGGCTGAAGAAGCTGTTGTAAAAACGCTGGGCACCGGCAACCAGGAAACCATTCCCGTAAATCAATTACCTTTATTTTTTTAAAATAAACCCGGAACGGGTTACTAAAAATATATTTTCTGTATTAATCAAAAACTATTTTATGCAATCAAGAATGAAGTACCCTTTTTTAATTTACATCTTTGCTGTTTTATTATTTACTTCATGCAGCAAAACAAATAAAGAAGGCCGTTATATACCATCAGATGCATCGTTTGTAATGCACCTGAATGGCGCGTCGTTAAATGCCAAATTACCCTGGGAAGAGATCAAGAAAAATGAACTGTTTAAAGAAGCCTACAATGATACTGCTGCTACAGCACTTATAAAATCTGTGCTGGATAACCCGGAAAACACTGGTATTGATGTTAAGAAAGATCTAATTCTATTCATGGTAAATGATTCTGCCGGCGGTTATTTTGCCATCCAGGGATCGTTAAAAGATGCAGCTGTGTTTAAATCATTCAACAAAGAAATGAGCAAAAACACTTCAGTTGAATCTGAAAAGAACGGCATTACCTATTCCAATACACCCGATATGACCGCAGCATGGAATAAAGAGAAATTTTTATTCATTACAGATGCAAAAATGAAAAAGGGTATGAACAGCCTTAATAACCTGTATGACTCATCTGTTTCTGTAACACCCGAAATAATAAGAGACAGGGTTCCGGTAGCTGAAGCTGTTTTTAACCTGAAAGAAGATAAAAGCCTGGGTAAAGAGGAAAAATTCACAGATCTGATGAAAGAAACCGGTGATGTACACATCTGGATAAATATGGAAGCGATCTATGCAGGCAATTCGGATATTCCCGGTATGGCTGCACTGAGTATGGTAAACCTGAAAAAAATATATGAAGGATCCCGGGTAACCGCTACCGTTAATTTCGGAGACGGCAAAATAGTTGCCGACTTTAAAACATATTCCGGAAAGGAAATGACCGATCTCATTAAAAAATTCAGTGGCGATAAAATCAATGCTGAAATGGTGAAAAGCATACCATCAAAAAACCTGGCTGCTTTATTTGCATTCAATTTTAAACCAGAAGGTTTGAGGGAATATTTAAAATTGCTGGGTGTTGAAGGCTTCGTCAATATGGGAACAGCCATGCTTGGATTTAATATGGATGATTTTATCAAAGCTAATAAAGGAGACATCCTATTAGCCATAACAGATATTTCGCAGGACAGTACCGGCAAACCTGATTTCACTGCAATTTTCAGTGCATCTATCGGAGATAAACCTTCGTTTAATAAACTGGTGGCAGCGGGCAATAAATTAGGAAAAGAAAAATTCAATGGCGAAAACGGCCCTTCAATTTTCTACAACATGAACGAGAAATATTTTGCACTTGGCAATAAACAGCAGCAGGTAGATACATACCTGAAAGCTTCTTCCAATACAAATTTCGATTTCTTTGATAAGATATCCGGTTCATCCGGCGGTGCATATATTAACTTCCAGTACATTCTAAAAGCAATGGGAACAGAAGCTAAAAAAGACAGTTTAGAACAGGCTGTTTATGATGCATCCCTTAAAATGTGGGACAATATGATTGCTTATGGTGGTGGGTTTAAATCGGGCGGAAGCACACAACATTTAGAAATAAACATGGTTGATAAATCTACAAACAGCTTAAAACAACTGAACAATTACCTGGGTACATTGGGTATGATACAAAAGAAACGCACGGAACAATATAACTTCAATGCAATGGATGAAACCACAATACCCGAACCTGCAACCAGCAAGCAATAACCAATTAATAAAACAATAATAAAATAGAAAGCCGTCATCTTTAAATCATGACGGCTTACTATTTTAAATTCAGTTATGACCATCAGTCTAGAAAAAGTAATACCCGAATTCCTGGAAAAGGAGAAAATTGAAAGCTCCGGGATATGGAATAATACGGTAGTTATAAACAAAGGCGAAAAGTTACACATTGTTGCAACCAGTGGAAGAGGTAAAACATCTTTCATTCATTTTTTGTATGGCCTTAGAAAGGATTACAGCGGCAATATCCTGTTAGATAAAAAGAATATTAAAACTTTTAATGCCGATGATATTGCCGAAACGAGGAAAACATTCTATAGTATCATTTTCCAGGACCTCCGTTTATTCAGCGAGCATACAGTTTATGAAAATATCAATGTAAAACGGGAGCTCAATCCATTTCATGAATCAGAAAGGATCAGGGAAATGGCATCGGCCCTTGGTATAGAGAATAAATTAAACAAACCGGTAAAAACCTGCAGTTACGGTGAACAGCAGCGTGTTGCTATCATACGTGCATTACAACAACCTTTTGATTTCATATTGATGGATGAACCGTTCAGTAACCTGGATGAAGCCAACCGTAAAAAAGCAATGGATCTTGTAACAGAAGAAGTTTCAAAACGAAATGCGGGAATCATCCTGGCTGATTTAAAGAAGCTTGATTTTTATGCTTCAGACCGTATCATTCACCTTTAGTTTTTACAAATGACAAAACATACAATCAATCATACAGGCGGAAAAAAATTGCAGTCAATTTCGTTTTCATCAATTGCCCCATTCCTGCATGCAGGACAAAATAAAACTTCCAGGATGTTCAGTTATGCAGGCCTGGGAATTGGAGTGCTGTTGCTTTTGTGTTCAGTTCAGATGTATATTAACATTAATCATTTATTAAGGGAAAAGAACCCGCGCAAAAGCGGATTTGATTTTATTTCAGTTACCAAAACAATTACCAATCAGAATATGGGCAGTGATAACCGTTTTACCATATCGGATATCAGTGAATTAAAATCGCAACCATTTATTAAAGATGCTGCGCCGCTCATCAGCAACCAGTTCAGGGCAAAAGCCAGTGCCGGAAATATCATTCCGTTCAGTACAGATCTTTTTCTTGAATCAGTTAAAAATGATTTCTTAGATACAGTTCCTCCATCATTTAGCTGGCAACCCGGACAGCAGGATGTACCCATTATTTTTTCTGCAGATTTCCTGGAGATGTATAATATTTTCGCTCCGGCACAAGGCCTGCCGCAGCTTTCAGAAGGCAGTATTGGTGTAGTAAATATCATCCTGGAATGTTACGGGCCCGGCGGTGTGCAAAATTTCAGGGGGCATATTGTTGCACTAAGTGACAGGAT
>JAGPDJ010000032.1 GCA_018057635.1 Ferruginibacter sp.
TAGCCCCGGGGGCCCAGCGCTGAATGCGGTGATTAACCAGATCCGCCACATACACATTACCGGATCCATCTATATAAACTCCCCTTGGACTTGCAAACTGGTTTGCATTTCCTCCTTGTCCATTACCACCCGCAACGGTACTGCCGGTGGCATTCCATGTATTGATTACCGTTGATACCGGCGTTCCGTTCAGGTTCCATGTTAATGAGGCTATGCCGTTTGTGGGAGAAACCGTAAGCGCAGAACCGGCACACAGAGTACCGGATATAACAGGTGTAGCGGGTACAACCTGTTCATTAGACCGCATTCCTGTAGTGGCTGTCGCTGGTAATGATGTAACTAACGCACCCGCCTGCACGCTTACTGTATTATTGTAATCCCTATTTAATATCGGAGCGGCGGCATTCGTTACTGCCCCAGTACCATTGGCCGCAACCGGCACCGATAATTTTCCGGGATTGAACTGGGCAAGAACCCGGTTACCGGGTATTGTTGAAAACATAAAAAGGAACATCAACAGGAATATGGTTGCAGAAAAATTCTTTTTTGAGCAATAAAACAGCAACTTTGTCATAATGAAAGTTTGGGTCTGAATTAATAATATCTATTTAATTAAAATGTCTTTATTTCTTCAGAATATTGGAATGGCAATCATTTATTATAAATACCATTGCAAGTTATTCAAATAATGAGAGGAGTAATTAAAACCAGGTGGTTAATAATAGATTATTGAAGATTTGAAATGTTACGGATCTGAGGTAAAGCTATACTTTAATATTTAAAGGAAAGCATTTAATAATCATATTTAATTATTACACTAATCATTGTTTAAACATCTTATAAAGGCTTATGCCGGCCCGTGCCGGTATTGGATTATATTGCTTGCGGGGAGGCACAGGCGGGGAGACCTGCCGGGTTGATCCAGGAACAAAACAACTCATCATTTCTCTTCTTTTAGTTTTATGTTTTAATTTACCCCTTGTATTTATGACAGCAGAACAGATCTTTCAGCAATTCATTTCCGGCATGAAACAAACCGGCCCCATAGAATACATCGCCGTATTCGCCGGCATCATCAGTGTGTGGTACAGCCGCAAGGAAAACATACTGGTTTATCCTACAGGTTTGATCAATACCATATTTTATATTTACCTGAGTTATAAGGGCGGATTACTCGGCGAAGCCAGTGTAAATTTTTATTATACCGTTATGAGCGTGTATGGCTGGGCGTTATGGGCTCGCAAAGACAAAACACTTCATCCTGTACTGAAGATCACAGCCGCTTCAAAAAAAGAATGGATGCAGCACCTGTTGTTTTTTGGAGCATTCTATATAATTATATTTTTTGCGCTAACTGCATTAAAGAAAAATTTTGCCCCGGATGCCATCCCCTGGGCAGATGCATTTGCCAGCGCTACTGCCTATACCGGCATGTGGCTGATGGCGAAAAAGAAAGTGGAAAGCTGGTACTGGTGGATCGCTACCAATATTGCTTCCATTCCTTTGTATTTTGTTAAACAGTATGTCTTCACAAGCGTATATTATCTTATTCTGCTGATAATGGCTATTTTCGGATTGATCGAATGGTTAAAAAGAGCAAAAAAATCACAACATGAGTTACTGTAAAGCAATGCACATCATGAAGCCGGATGACCTGGCTGTACACAAACCTTACCACGACCTTCATTATGGATTCCCCATACTGGATGACAATGAATTATTCTGCCGGCTGGTATTGGAAATAAACCAAGCCGGGTTAAGCTGGACAACCATTTTAAAAAAACAGGAGAGTTTTCGCAAAGCCTACCACAACTTCAATATTAAAAAGGTGGCCGGCTACAAAGAAAAAGATTTCAACAGGCTCATGAATGATGCCGGTGTTATCCGCAACCGGTTGAAAATAAATGCTGCCATTGAAAATGCCAAAGCCATTCTTGCCATTCAGAAAGAACACGGCAGTTTTAAAAACTGGATTGATAAACAATATCCTTTAACAAAAGCTGAATGGGTGAAAGTATTTAAAAAAACTTTTCGTTTCACCGGTGGTGAGATCGTTAATGAATTTCTGCAAAGCACCGGTTACCTGCCCGGGGCACATGATGAAAGTTGTGTCATTTACAAAAAAACAATCAAAGCAAAACCGGCGTGGTACGGGAATAAATAATTAGAAATTAAGAGATTGCTTCACTGCGTTCGCAATGACGGCACTATTTAAATTATGCTGGTAAAAATTGTAACCATAGGGCCTGAATCAACTGGTAAAAGCATGTTGTGTACCCAACTGGCTGAACATTTTAATACCAGGTGGGTGCCGGAATATGCCAGGGAATATTTAATGAAGCATGGTACCAAATACAAATACGATGATCTCTATAGCATTGCCGAAGGGCAAATAAAAGGAGAAGAAAGTATTATTAATAAATTGCAAAGCCCTCAACCTTCAACACTAAATCCTAAACCATTATTTATTGACACAGACCTAACTGTTATAAAAGTATGGAGTGAATTTGTTTTTAATAAATGTGATAACCGTATCCTAACTCAAATAGCCAACCGCCCTTATCATCTTTATTTGCTTTGCAATATTGATTTGCCCTGGGTGAAAGATGAATTGAGGGAATATCCCGACCTGGAAAGCAGGGAAAAACTATATCATTATTATAAGGATTATTTAATCAATCAACATATTCCCTGGGTAGAGATCAGTGGCAATTATGAAGAAAGATTTCAAATTGCAATTGATGCGGCGAAAGGGTTGATTTAATTTTTTTTCCCAAAAGGCGCAAAGAACCAAAAAATATTATTCTTTAGCGAAAGGTTAAGCTTTTTATAAAAGTATTTTCTTAGCGCCGCTTAGTGCCTTTGAGGCTAACCTTATCTCAGTAATTCCCTTACATCAGGATCAGATTCCAGATTATTCATCTGCCGCAACAGTAGCGAAGACCGCATGGATACATAACGGCTAAGCGGTTTCACTGTAAACTTTTTCGGATTGGGCAAACAGGCAGCGATCATGGCTGCTTCCTGCCGGGTAAGGTTTATGGCATCTTTTTTAAAATAGGCTTTGGCCGCAGCCTGTACACCAAAAATACCCGGACCCATTTCTGCCACATTAAGATAGGTTTGTAATATCCTTTTTTTACTCCATGCTTTTTCTATCATAAAGGTAAAATACACTTCCAGCCCTTTGCGGAAATAACCACCGCCCTGCCATAAAAAAACATTTTTGGCAACCTGCTGGCTGATGGTACTGGCACCACGACGCCTGGTTGGATGTTTTTCATTATACTTCATGGCTTTCTTAATTGCCTTAAGGTCAAAACCATCATGATCAGGAAATAACTGGTCTTCCGCAGCCATTACGGCGAGCTTAATATTGGGGCTCATTTCATCATAAGAAACATAATCACGCTTTAACCCATGCCCCGAAATGACACTGCCAACTTGTGTTAAAGTAAAAGGCGGATTAATCCACTTACAAAAAATGATATACAGCAATTGTAATACAAACAGCCATACAAACAAGCGAAATATTTTTTTCAACCAGTTCTTTTTTGTTCCCGCCATTTCTGCTTATTTATTTAAGAATATTTTCCTGAATTTTATTTTTTATCGCCGGATAAGCTAATGTATTCTATCCGGTAATTTCTTTTTCCAATTTGCATTCCCTTGTTGCCACTGCGCATCATCAGGTATCCTACGGCAGCCAGCCCTGCTGAGGCAATCAACAGGCCCGGACTGAATTTTTTTCTGTCGGCCAGGTACACGATACCGCTGCCCAGTGTAAGTACAATACCGCCTCCAAACAATGCTGCACCGCTGCCCCTGGTATCAAACCCTTTTTTTTGTTTGCCTATAGACCCGATCTGCTGGTAATGATATGCATACCTGAAACTGCCGGCAGTATCCCTTATATAAAATCCGAGGCTTGTCTGTACTGTTCTTACCAGGAATTCCTGCAGGTAAACCGTATCATTGGCTATCCTGTTTATCAACGCATTTTTATAAACTCCATTCGTTGTAGTAAATTCTATTTGTGTACCTGCATAATACGAACGGATGGTTTTATCCTTTTTCTTCAGGATGATAAAATCGGAAGTTTGCGCATAGGAAGCATTCAATGAAATAAATAATATAATGATCACTATGCGCATTGTGCTGTTATTAAGTATTGTTAGCAGTAAATATTACTCCTAAAATAAGCAGTACACCAAAAATGAGGAACATCAACCCGGAAATCTTATTCACAATAGTTATATTCTTGTCCGTTAGTTTCTTGCGCAATTTACCAGCCAGGTTTATTTTAAAAATATCTGCTGCCATATTCAACAACAGGCAGATGGAGAATATTACAACCCTTTCATCATAGGTATTTGACAAAGACTTGGTTGCTGCAGCAAACCAGAGGGCAATAACACCCGGATTTAAAGTATTGATTAAAAACCCGGTGATAAAAAGACGGGCATGCGTTGAATTGCCAATCTTTACACCTTTGTCCAGTTCTTCCTGGGTATGGTATTTTTTAAAGAACAGGTAATAAATACCCAGGCTTATTAAAAATACCCCGCCTGTAATTCCAATGGGATTTTTATATGTGATGAGGTTTTTAAATAAGCCGCTGAATGCATTTGCGGTAATCACCCAAAATATGTCGCTTAACCAAACACCTCCGATAAAATAGAATGCACTGGCCAGGCCATAATTAATCCTTAGTTTAATTATGGTGAAAATTACCGGGCCTACAGAAAACATCAATGCCAGCCCCAACAATAATCCGGATATGATGGCGTCAGTCATTCAATAACTTTTGGTAATAAAAAGTGAGTTTTAAATCGCATTTTGTTGCTGAAGAAATCCCTGCCATTCTTCCAGGATATTTCCTTTAAGCACACGCGGAAATTTATGCTGGCCGCCAACTTTACCACGGGCATTCATGAAATCCAAAAAAGTATTTACCGGTAAAACCTCAACCTCAACAGCTTTCAGTGCATGCCTTCTTTCAACTTCGTAATCATCATTCAATATTTTAAGATTTTCGTCTATCGCTTTGCAAAGTGCTGCATTGTTAACCTGGTCATCGGTGGCAATATACCATTTGTGTGCGAAAAAAGTACCATGCGGAACACCACATACCGTAAATTCAGGTATGCAAATATTAAGTTGCCCGCTTGCCATTTCAATGGCCTTGGTCATATTGTCAACACTCAGGTGTTCGCCAACAAGGCTTAGAAAATGTTTGGTTCGGCCTGTAATAATGATCTCATTTTTTTCTTTGTCAACCAGTCTCACGGTGTCGCCTATAGCATAACGCCAGGCACCTGCATTTGTGCTGATCAGGATAGCATAATCCTTGTGTTCCTCAATTTCATGGATCATCAATGCTTCATGGTCTTCATGCATATTTCCTTCACTGTCAAAATTGCTGTCATCAAACGGAACAAACTCAAAGAAAATATTATTATTCAGTGCCAGTTGCATACCGGCTGTATCCTGCCTGTTTTGGTAAGCCAGGAAGCCCTCACTGGCAAGGTATGTTTGAATATAGATGATCGGTTTACCCAGTAATTTTTCAAATCCTTTTTTATACGGTTCCAATGCAACGCCGCCATGTACATAAAAAGCAAGGTTGGGCCACATTTCGTGAATATGATTTAGTTTATACCTTTCAATGATCTTTTCAATACAAAGTTGTAACCAGGCAGGAACACCCACAATAAATCCGATATCCCAGTTGGGTGCATTCTCAACTACTTCTTCCAGTTTTTTTGCCCAGTCTTTTTCTTTGGCAATTTTTTTACCGGGTTTGTAAAGGCCCAGCCCGGAAAACCAAAACGGTATGTTTTTTTGTTGTATTCCACTGAGGTCGCCCGCATAATAAGTAGGCCCCTTTTGTAATTGTGTACTTCCGCCAAGCATCAGCCATCCTTTCCCAATCGAGCTTTTAGGAATATGCTCATACCGGGTGAGGCTTAATAACTGCCGGAAACTGGTTACGGTATTGCTCCTGATCAGGTCTTTTGTGATAGGGATATATTTACTTGCTGCTTCACTTGTACCGCTGCTGAGTGCAAAATATTTAATAACGCCGGGCCAGCATACATCAGGTGTTCCTTCCAGGGTTTTATACCACCAATCCTTATATATTTTGCTGTAATTGCAACTTGGCACCATTTGCTGGAATTTTTTCCCGAGGTGCCGGCTCATCAGAATTTCATCAAACCTGTATGTTTGTCCAAACTCTGTAAACCTTGCCCTACGCAACAGTTTTTTCAATACTTTCAACTGCTGGCTTCTGGCATCACTTACTGGTAAATTCAACACCCGGGCTATACCTTTTGGAATTATTATTTCAATGAGAGCCATTAATTGCTTTAAGGTTAATTATTAAGGCAAATATAATTTATTGTAGCTCCAATGCCTAACTTAAAAATATAATACATGTAATTGTATCGCCGTTAAAAGTATTTTTTTACCGGTTGACTATTTGTTTTTAAATATGAAAGGTACCGGTTGTTTTTTGTCATCATTTAATTAGCAAAAAATGGTTACGTTTGTTGTCTAAAAATTGAACTTATGAAGAAATTATTTCTCTCGCTTGTTTTTGCCGCAAGCTTATTAAAGGCAAGTGCTGATGAAGGTATGTGGCTACCCATGCTTCTTGGCCAACAGGTTTATAACGACATGGTAAAAAAAGGATTAAAACTTACCAAAGAACAATTGTATTCTATAAACAAATCTTCCCTGAAAGACGCCATTCTCATTTTTGGTGGCGGATGTACCGGTGAGATCGTTAGTAACCAGGGTTTGATCTTTACAAACCACCATTGCGGTTATGGCGCCATTGCAGGGGCCAGCAGCGTTGAACACAATTACCTGCGAGACGGGTTTTATGCATACAATAAAGACCAGGAAATTAAAAGCCAGTTAACGGTACAATTTCTCGACAGGATCGTGGATGTTACCAAAGAAGTAGAAGCAGGTTTACAAGGACTAGCCTGGGCCGACAGGGTAAAGAAATTACAGGAAGTTTATAAAGGAATAACTGACAAGGTACTGGACAAAGAAAACGGTTTAACAGGCCGTATTTACAGCATGTTTAAAGACAACCAATACATCATGTATGTATATAAAACTTACAGGGACATACGCCTGGTTGGAGCTCCGCCTGAAAGCGTAGGAAAGTTTGGTGGTGATACAGACAACTGGGAGTGGCCACGCCATACCGGTGATTTTTCCATCTTCAGGGTATATGCAACCAAAGATGGCAAACCTGCTGAATACAGTAAAGAAAATGTGCCCCTTGTTCCAAAGCACTTTTTACCGGTTAGTATTAAAGGACTTAAAGATGGTGATTTTGCCATGATATATGGCTATCCCGGTGGTACCAACCGTTATGAAACAAGCCAGGGTATCAAATTAAAAAATGAAATTGAAAATCCGTCATTGGTTGGTCTAAGAGACATGCGTTTAAAGTATATGCATGAGCAAATGATCAAAGACCCTGCTGTTAAATTGAAACTTGCTTCAGATTATGCAGGCATCGCCAATTACTGGAAATTTTTTGATGGAGAAACCAAGCAGCTTGTGAAATTTAAAACCTTTGAACAAAAGCAAAAATATGAGCAGAATTTTTCTAATTGGGCAAAAGGCAAAGCTGAATATGAAAATATTTTCAGTGAATATGAAAAGAATTATGCAGCCTGGACGCCTTACAGCAAACACCGCCAATACCTTCGGGAAGGAATTGTTGGTTCGCCACTGGCCGCTTATGCATCATCTTTAATGGGGCTTGAAGCCGCTATGGTAAAACAAGGTTCAACCAGTGCAGACATTAAAAAAGCTGCAGATGGCGCAGAAGCTGCACGCAAAAATTACCTGGCCGCAGCCGACAGACCAAGTGATGAAAAGATATTAGCTGCCGTTGCTATGGCATTTTACAACGATATTGAAAAAAGCCAGCACCCAATCGGTTTTTATGAAAAGTTAAAAGCATCATATGGGCCATTGAATGAAGAAGGCACGTATAAAAAATGGGCAAAAGATGTTTTTGATAATACCATGATCCTGAATGATACCAAATGGGCTGCATTTATTGCAAACCCGGATGCGAATATCCTGCAGGCTGATCCGGCTTTTGATTTTGCTTCTGGCTTTGTAAAAAATTACAATACAAAATATGCACCCTTATTCACAGTGTTCAATAATAAGAATAATGAACTGGGCCGTTCTTATATGAAAGGTATCATGGAAATGAATCCAGAGGCTGTAAAGAAAATGTACCCAGATGCAAATTTCAGCATGAGGGTAAGTTATGGCAATGTAAAAAGTTATGCTCCAAGGGATGCAGTAAAATATGATTATGTAACTACCAGTAAAGGTATCCTGGAAAAATATGTTGCAGGAGATTATGAATTCGACCTGCCAACAAAACAGGTTGAACTTTTGAAGAAAAAAGACTTTGGCCAGTATATTGATAAAACGCGTAACGACCTTGTAATTGGTTTTATCACAACAAATGATATAACAGGTGGTAACAGCGGAAGCCCTGTAATAGATGGCAATGGTAATTTAATAGGCCTTGCATTCGATGGCAATTATGAAGCGTTAAGCCATAAGATTGCTTTTGATAAAGACCTTAACCGTACCATTTGCGTAGATGTAAGATATGTACTGTGGTGTATAGATAAACTTGGCGGGGCAACAAACATCATCAATGAACTGAAGCTGGTAAAATAACCACTTTTTTATAAAAACCATTTCTTAACCGTTGCAGCAATGCAGCGGTTATTTTTTTGTATTGCCTGGAAATTTTCAACCCGTTTTTTATGTACATGATTGGGGAATATTTCAACATAGATTTTATTTATCCCATTATTCATAAGCCGGGAAAATGCTTACAAATAAGAGAATCCCCTTCTCAAATTCAGGCTCCTGCGCTGTCGTTGTATATTCCATAGTTCAGCAGAACTGAATGTTGTATGCTGCTTATGTGAAAAGCTTACACTGTTGCTATTTTTTATTGACATAATCAGGTCTTTTATAGCTGTAAAATTCAGGTTATTTAACATGTTTAATGAATGCGTTCTCATGACTACATTTTTTATTGTTATTAATAGTGTTGAATGGGAAGTATTAAAAACCCCTGCGTATATTAATACTCCTGCGCTGGCGTTGAATGTTCCATAATTCAGCAGCACTGAATGTTCTTACCGGATTGGTATTGAAACCGTATGCGAGGGTTTCCTTTACTTCATTTGTAAGGTTCTTTACTGTTTCTTTACTAAGCTTGTTAATTAAGCTGGTTGTTTGCGTTCTCATGACTAAATTTTTATAAGTTTAAAAATGTTTTTGATGTCTTTGTCTTAAAAACCTTTTTTTGAGCCCTTAATCACATTGACAACACAAAGATATAATTTATTTAGTACTATACAAAACATAGTACCATTCATTTAACAGTAACTGGCACTCTTTATTACCGCAAAACCCTTACTGGTATTGATTTTGATTAACATACTGGGTTAAAATATGAGAAATCCGGAAAATGATGAATGGTTTTTAATGCTGATAAATGGATTTATGTACTTGCTGGGTACATGTTTTAAAGCCCAGGATTGAACAACACGTTAATAAAAACTCGTTAAAAGGCTTGATAAATACCTATTCCTGTGTTAACTTGTTGCCTGAAAAGGCATTCTACGTAATTTGATCTTATATATACACAATTGATATAATAAGATCGCCTATGTGTTTGATTTTTACGCTCCCGATCAATCCTTAAAACCACCAGTCATAGTTGTAAATAACCGGTATTTCAAAACACCACTTTACCAGGCGTTTCTATTATAGCGGACATTTTACTGAACAGAAATAATTGTACTTAATATACTTTAAGTACTTAATGTATAACAAGGACCAGGTAATGCATGGTCTTAAAGAGTGGCAAATGAGTAATACAATATTCGTAGAAATTGAAGGTAAAGAGATTGATGCCATCGTTACTGAAATTGTAAACCGGCATCAAAATCTTTATAAGTTGTCATTTAGCAATGGCTATGAAAATATTTTTTATGCCGATGTGGAAACCGGTAACTGGATAGAAGAAGATCTTGGTTTCACCGATCTGGCCCGGCAGGTAGGCACTAAGGTCAGGTCTTTTATGAGAACACCGTTTCATGTTCCTAAAATTTTAACCTGGCACCAGCAATATATCAATAACAACCTGATCTGTTTTGGGTTTTTCAATTTCATGAACGGAGACCAGAAATTTTACCAGATATATGATGCCAACAGGAAATATATGTACACACTGGTAGATATGGATAATGATGAATGGCAGATACTTGGCAATTCACTCAGCTTACATAAACAAATAGATACCAGGTTTGCTCACAGGATCATACAGATCCTTTCCTCTTACACAGCAAACGCAGAATAATTAATTGAAAACTTACTGAAAGCAACGAAATATCCTGGCAATACAATCTTAGTATTTCTGTTTATTTCTTTTCATTGAGTGTAACTGTAGGAACAGGTATCTCTTCTGTTTTTACAAACACAGCATGGTCATTGGGATAAATTTTTCCTCCAAAATCAGAGGCATAAACTTTTGTAAATACTGCACCTAAATACAATATAGCAGAACTGTAATAAATCCACAGCATGATGATGATGACGGAACCTGCTGCTCCAAAAACGGAAGCGAGGTCGCTTTTACCCAGGTAATAACCAATTGCAAATTTACCAAGCATGAACAAAAATGAAGTGATCAGAGCGCCAATCAGAACATCTTTCCATTTTATTTTTGCATCCGGCAGCACTTTGAAAATAGTTGCAAACATGATCGTGGTGAATAAAAATGAAATTACATTATCTATCAAAGGCAATAGCGATGTTCCTGCACCTACCATGATATTGTTTAACCTGCTGCTTAATGCCGCTACCAGTGCATTTAGTATTAAGGATACTGTTAATACAAAACCAAGGCTTAAAATAAGTGAAAAAGAGATCAGTCGGTCTGTGAATATTTTCCACCACACCTGGCGGGATCTTTGCCGAAGCCCCCATATCTTATTTAATGAATCCTGTATTTCGTTAAAAATCCCTGTGGCACCAATGAGCAAAACACCCAGGCTCACAGCTGTTGCAAATGGCGTATTCTTGTTCAGGTGAACATTTTGAATGGTAGCCTGGATCTGAAGTGCTGCTTCACTTCCAACAAGGCCTGATATCTGGCTATATACCTCTCCCTGCATGGCTTCTTTTCCAAATAACAATCCACTAACAGAAATCAGGATCACAAGCAAAGGGGCCAACGATAAGGTTGTATAGTATGCGAGCGAAGCGCTATACTTCAGCACATTATCTGCTATATACTCAGTTACAACCTGTTTATTAAAAGTATAAAATGAAATGATTTTTTTCTTCATGATTATAAAAACACAAATGATCTATGATCTTCAAATGATAAAAGATATTTACATCCCATTTCGTACTGCGCTGTCTGTTATTCGTTGTGGATGTAAAGTAACTAAATAATACAATGAAATAAATTCAAATAAATATTACCAGTTATGTTTAGATACCGTTGATAATTTACCCCGTATCTACTTTTGATAACCCATCAAAAGTTTTATATGATAATTCAAAATGGTTCGATAACCTGTATATTCAAAAATAGTTTTTAAATTATCTGAAATAAAACAGCAATTCTACAAATCCTGCAGACGTTGTTATGATCAATTTTAGAGATTAATAACTAAGAGTCAGTATAAGTATATGTTACATAATTTTACCTCATTATGTTAAAATTCCCATTTTTACAGTTGCCAAAATGACAAAAATCACCTGAATTAATGTTTGGCAGTAAATTTGATTCGATGCTTATATAACAACATTCTTCAAATTAAAAACACATATCATGGGCTCAAAAAAATTATTATCCGCCGTATTACTTGGCGCAGCAGCAGGTGCAGTTCTTGGAATTTTATTAGCTCCGGATAAAGGTTCGGAAACACGGAAAAAAATCGCTAAAAAAACAGGCGATATTGGAGATACTGTAAGAAATAAATTTACAGAATTTGGTGAATCCATTGCAGAAAAATTCGACAATATCAGGAGTGAAGCCAATGACCTGATGGAAAAAGGAAAAGATAAAGTACAGCAGGTGAAAGAAGATACAAAACGATTTGTATAAACTAACTGATACGCATAAAAGCAAATAACCCGGAAGCAAAATTTTAAGTATGGAAAATCAGGCAAAAGATAATATTGAATTATTACTGGATAAGGGAAGCGATTACCTTTCTACCAGGATAGACCTTTACAAGTTAAAAGTAGTAGACACTTCAAGCGATGTGTTATCTGCAGTTATTTCAAAAGGTATTGTATTCACTGTATTTGCTGTTTTCTTTTTAATTGCCAATATCGGCATTGCATTGCTTTTGGGCGAACTGCTTGGTAAGCTGTATTATGGCTTCTTTATCGTTGCAGGTTTTTACCTCATTGCCGGAATCATCATTAAAACGATGCAGAAAAAATGGCTGAAAGAACCATTGGCTGATAAACTGATTGAAAAACTATTGAAATAAATAACCATGAAAATAAATGGTAAAGCGGCTTTGCAGGAAAAGATACTTGAACTTGAAAATTTGAAAGTTGTTCAGGAAGAAGAACTGAAGCTGCAATTTCATGCGGTGAAAGAAAGCATGAAACCCTCTAATTTATTAAAGAGCGGGCTAAGCAGTTTAACTTCCGGGCCCGGACTTGGTGGTGGTTTATTAAAAACTGCTGCCGGACTGGGAATAGGTGTGCTTTCAAAAAAAATATTCCTGGGAAGTTCTCCCTCTTTTATTAAAAAGGTGGTTGGAAGTGTGTTTGAGATAGCTGCAGCAAATACAACCATCAGCCATGCAGACAAAATAAAGGCTTATGGTATTTCCCTATATAATAATTTATTCAATAAAAACGAAAAGCGTAAAACAACAGACGCTGATGTTTCCTGAACTGAGCAGCATCCGCCTGGTTCATTCAAATCTGTAACAGTTTCTGCATAGTATTGTTCTAAAGAAAAATATTAACTGATAAAGCCTCCCTTACCTGGAGGCTTTATCAGTTTTAAATTTCTGTATTGCGTTCCTGGAAAAATCACTTAATATCAACCTTCCGCTGATCATTGCTCTTTCTTTCAGTAATACATCCCAATGCTCTGTTCCCCGCCAGCATACTTT
>JAGPDJ010000033.1:0-9217 GCA_018057635.1 Ferruginibacter sp.
TGCAGCGTTATGGCAAGATCAAACATATCATGCAGCAAACTGTGGTGGAAAGTGACCCATTGCAGAAATCGCTGTTTACAGAAAAGCTGGATAATATCCTGTTACACCGTACCTGGGGTTATTTAATTCTTATAACAGTACTTTTTTTATTATTTCAAAGCATATTCTGGGTTGCACAGTATCCGATGGATGCTATTGAGTGGGGCTTTGGCCAGCTTTCCGGCTGGTTATCGGATGTGATGCCTGCAAACTGGTTCAGCGATCTTCTTATTAATGGTATTGTTGCCGGGCTTAGTGGAATCTTTCTGTTCATTCCCCAGATCATGATATTGTTCGGCTTGATTACTTTGCTGGAAGACACAGGCTATATGGCACGCATCAGCTTTTTAACGGATAAGCTTATGCGAAAAGTGGGACTGAACGGTAAAAGTGTAATGCCGATGATCAGCGGGTTTGCATGTGCAGTGCCGGCAATTATGTCGGCCCGTAATATTGAAAATAAAAAAGAAAGGCTGCTTACCATCATGATTACACCGTTGATGAGTTGCAGTGCAAGGCTACCGGTTTATACGATTCTCGTTGCATTGGTAATTCCTTCAAAATTGTATTTCGGTTTCCTAAGCCTTCAGGGCCTGGTAATGATGGGCCTGTATTTACTGGGAACCGTAATGGCGCTGATCGTAGCCTGGGTAATGAAATGGTTTATCAAATCAACAGAAAGAAGTTATTTTATACTGGAACTGCCTGTATACAGAGGACCACGTAAAAGGAATATTCTGTATACCATGGTTGAGAAAGCAAAAATATTTGTGTTTGATGCCGGAAAGATCATCATGCTGATCAGTTTATTGCTTTGGGCGCTCAGTAGCTATGGCCCGCCTGAAAAAATGAAAACAGTTTCTGCCAGGTACGACATGTTGATCAAAGAGAATCCCTCCAATACCACGGAAATAACGAGGCAAAAAAAAATGGCGCTATTGCAATCTTCATACGCCGGTATGCTGGGGAAAGCCATTGAACCAGCTATCAGGCCGTTGGGTTACGATTGGAAAATTGGCATTGCACTGATTACTTCGTTTGCGGCAAGAGAAGTTTTTGTTGGAACCATGGCCACATTGTACAGTGTAGGAGAAGATACAGATACCAATTACACACTCAGGCAAAAAATGAATGCAGCAGTAAGAGAAGACGGAACCAAAGTGTATACGCTGGCAACCGGATTATCGCTGTTGATATTTTATGTGCTTTCTATGCAATGCATGAGCACACTGGCTGTTGTAAAAAGAGAAACGAAGAGTTATAAGTGGCCGCTCATTCAACTGCTGTATATGACCGGACTGGCATATTTACTAAGCTTCATCGTATACCAACTATTTAAATAAAGAATAACGGCAAAAAAGTACAACTGGTAACACAGTAAATCTTTTTTGCATGATCCACTCCTGTTATATTTTTCGGGAAAATATAGTATTTATTTATTGGTAAGATTAAAAACTCGGGCAGTTGGTTATCAAATTACCAATCTACTGCATAACTGATATTATTCTTTACCTGCGGATATAATTTTTTAAATAATTCATTCAGGATGTCTTCTTTTCTTGGCTGTCCGTAGAAACCGGCATTGTTTATCAGCTCCCAGTCCTGTGCACTCAATGCACGGCTATCGCCACTATATGTTGCACTTTCCTGTTGCCAGCGGTAATCTTCTCTGAAATTGCGGTAACTGATATTTTTCCCGGTTGTAACATCACTAATGTTTACTTCCATATCTGCTCTTGCTGTAAAACTGCTACGGGTAATTCTTACCAATGCGGTAACGGTTTTGTAAACAGGATTGCCTGATGTATCGGTCCCTATCTGCACCTGGTTGCTTGCATTCCTGTTATAATTATAATTGGAAGGGTAAGGGATATCTATGTTGCGGATCTTCATATCAACAATCCAGTCTGGTTGAATATTTTCCCTGTTTGCCTGCCAGTCGGAATAAAAACGGGCAGGATACCTTTCTTTATTAATACCGTTAAGTTCCCTCACCAGTGTTTGTTGAAAATAGTCGTTTACATAATTATAACCGGTATTACCCCAGGTGTTATTTGAAAAGAAAGAATTATCCTGTACTGGATTAATGATCACATCCACAACTGCTTTATTGTATGCATCATTGCTTTTTTGCTGTGCATCTTTAAAACCGGGGATAAACTTATCTGATTTATTAAAATGGGTGTAAGCTTTTTTTGCATTTTCCCTGCCTGTTTTTTCCAGGAAAACGAGTCCGGCATTATAGTATTCTTCTGCTGCATTTTGTCTGCTTTCATATAACTGGCTATTGTAACTTTCGGCATTTACCAGTTTAAAAGCAGCCGGGCTGTTAACAATAGCCTCGTAAGCATCCTGCAGGTATTGATATTCTTTGATGATCTTATCCCAACGTGACAGATCTTTTTCTGTTTTTAGAGTATTTATTTTTGCTAACCTGGATGCTTTAATATTTGAATACAGAACTGGAATGGCGGAACTGGCGTTTTCGTCAGTAGCGGATTTATTTAGTTTTTTTATGGCATCCAGGAGTGCCTTGTCTTCATCACTGCGTTCAAGATAATTTTTACTGCTGGCGCAGGAATTAAGGAAAAGTGCTATCAAAAAAGTATAAAGTAAATATTTCATCACAGGCCTCCTTTTTTTCTTCGACAAACAAAAACAGTATAAGTAACAGGTGAATTTATGTATAAACTACAAGTTATAATTTATTTAACAATGTTATTACTCAAATAATTAGTGATAACGTTTGTATTCTACATTAACCAATACTATTTTAAACAGATTAAGAAACTGTAGTAATTGTAAACGGAAAAAAGAAATAGCCAGCATTTTTCCATTTATTTTCCGGGGAAATTAATGCTGACTATTTAAATTCAGGAAACGATTTATTACTTCTTTACTTTATTCTATCCTGGTTAAGCTTTTATTTATTGCACACCTTTATGCGGCTTTCATATTTTCTTCTTCAATTAAAGAAGCAATCTTCTTATTCTTTACAGTAAATTATATCAGAAACCAGTTTCCTTTGCACTGTTTATAATGGCATCGAAATCTGCTTGTGTTAAATACTGAGGAACGTAAGTACCGCCGCTATTCAGAATGTTTTTATAAAATGCCCTCATGTGGTTACGGCTTCCTTTGCTCAGGTTTTCGTATACAAACCGTATATCCTGGTTGTCAATGCCTGATAAAGCATTTGTCAGATCAAAAATATCAAGGTCTTCGATGGTAGCGCCAACTTTAAATGCATTTAATACACTAATGTTGCCCTCAACTATTAACTGGTTATACAGGTTTTGTAATGTTGAATTATTGAAAACACCAACTGCATTGGAACCTACCGGGTCTGTTATATTATACCTGTTCAGCAATATCAGCATGGCATCCATATGCGTTTGTTCACTGGAAGAAATATTTTTAAAAACATTTGAACCCCATTTGTTATATAAGCTGATGTAAACATCCCTTGCAAGTTTTTCTTCTTCTCTCATAAAGGAGAGTGTATTTAATTCCACTGTATTTAAAGGCTCTATTGGTAATATGTTTACCTGTGCCCTAATTGTTTCGATACTGTAATTGCTATTGTTATTGGGACTATTGGGCTGGTTATCATCTTTACTACACGACATTGCCATAGAAATGAATATTGATAACAGGATCAGTAAGCCTGTATATTTTTTTATATTTTTCATGATTTCATGTTTTATTATGAACTAAATATTTTAATAATTAACTTCTTCTGCCGGATCTGTTTCCTTGCATTGCAGCACGGCATTGACCGTTGCATATCCCATCCCTGTTCCTTCTGAATTGGCCCTGGTGCTTACGGAATAATGGCCTTGAATTGTTTTCCAGGTTATCACAAACCCCGCTTTTATCTGAATCTACATAACCGGAATTATTCTTGTTTGTACCAGGAGTGCCATTACCCTGTTTGTTGGTTTGCGCATACAAAACGCCACTTGTTGCAATCATTATGATTGCGGATATAATCAGCTTTTTCATGATTTTATTTTTTAAATGTTATAAAATAACTTTCTATTTCCTGTTCAATCCTTCCTGTTTGCGGTGGTTAGAAGGTATTGTGAAAGCCTCGTTTTTGAATAATGGTTGAAAAGCTTTTTTCAGTTCTTCAGCTTGTTCCGGAGTGCATATTTTCTTTATGTTTAAGTAAAACTTATAAGTTTCATATTTTAATGTACCATGTAAATCACCGATCTGTTCCGACATACTGTTTAACCTGCCGGTATCCGGAACTGATTTTTGTAATTCAATGAACATGTCATTTTTAAAAGAACCTATTTTAGTTGTCAGGTCCATTGCGTAAGGACGAAATACCCGGTTTTCCTGCCTGAAAGCATTCATCTGATCATTGTTAAAACCAAGGGTTTGTCTTAAAAATCTTCCATTAAGCATATTTCCTCCGGATGATCCTGTATTGATTGTAATATTTTCTTCCTGCTTTTTTTCCTGGTAATTGTGGTAAAGAATAGTTCCGATAGTTGCTGTATTTGTAATTGCCAGCAAAACCACCACCCAGGTTAGTATTTGATTTTTACGCATCATTTCATTTTTATTTCATTCCCGAGTTCATTATAAAATCCAAAATTTTCCATCCTGTTATCATTTATCAGTACAACATCACCGGAAACATTTTTTGAGCGATACAGGTTGCCTGCTGCCATGCCGGTAAACACTGCTGCAATCATACTCAAACCAACTACTGCAGTTTTCCAAAACGGTGAAAAGGGGAACACAATTTTATTATGCTGATTTTCAACAGCAACCATAATTCGGGTAGATATGTACGGGTTAAATCCGGTATTTCTTTCCTCCAGAACCAGGGCATCAACTAATTGGTTAATATCATTTTTCATTGCCGTTGTTGTTTAATTGTTAGACACCGTATTAAAATAAATCTTACGGTCTTTCAAGGTTTTTTTCAAGAATTTTTTTGAGATTAATTTTTGCACGATGCAATAGCTGTTCAACTGCCCCTTCAGTGATCTTCATAATTTCAGCGATCTGTATATGAGGTAATTCTTCATACCTGGAAAGAACAAATGCCTTGCGTTGTTTATCCGGAAGATCATCGATTGCCTGTTGAATGATAGCTTTTTCTGTTTTTTCTGTTAAAGCTATTTCACCAGGCTTATCTTTTGAGGGAATTTGAATCAGTTCAGACAAAGCAACCCAGAAACCCCTGCGCTTTTTCTTCCTTAAAAAATTTAAGCTGCTGTTTACAGTAATGCGGTAAAGCCAGGTAGAAAATGCGGCTTTTCCATTAAAGGAAGAAAGCGACTGATATACTTTTATGAAAACATCCTGGGTAATATCTTCAGCATCTTGTTTGTTATGCAAAAAACCAATGGCAGTGCGAAACACATTTGCTTCATATTTTTTAATCAAAAGTTTAAAATCCTGTTGATTTCCACTGAGAATACTTTGTATCAGTTCATATTCATCCATTCGGCTGTATCTTGATTTTTAGACACTGTTTGACTGGTTATCCTATGGGTAAAAAGAATAAAATCAATAAAACATTTATATAAAGAAAAGTACCGAACGTTTTAATAAATATATTCTGATACAGAATTATTATCTATGATTTTAGGTTCGTTAATTGTTACTTTTTTTCTTGCCAATTTTTCCTTTAACCTGTCTACGGCATAATAAACCATGGGAACCAGGTACACGGTCAGTATCAACGAAGAAACCAATCCTCCAATTATTACCCAGGCAAGCCCGTTCTTCCATTCACTGGCTGTTCCTTTTGCCAGTGCAATTGGTAGCATACCGAATACCATTGCCAATGTGGTCATTAATATTGGCCGCATACGTTCTTTACCGGCTTTAATCAATGCATCTTTATAATACATGCCCTGTGCTTTTAACTGATTGGTAAAATCAACAATTAAAATAGCATTCTTTACCACCAACCCCATCAGCATGATCAAACCAAGCAGGGCAAATAAACTTAAATTACTTAATGCTAAATTCAAAGCAAGAAAAGCTCCAATGGTTGCTACCAAAATGGAAAACAAAGCAACAAAGGGGTACACAAAATTGTCGTACAATGCAACCATAATTAAATAAATCAACAAAAAGGAAATCATTAAAACAGAACCTAATGCACCAAAACTATCGTTCTGTCTTTTTATATCGCTTCCCCATGTCATGTCTATTCCTTCTGCTAACGGATTTTTTTTGAGATAAGCTACCACTTCATCTGCCACGGTTCCTGATGGACGACCCAAAGCATCGGCAGTAAGTGTTATAGCAGGCTGGCGGTCTTTTCTTTCTAACAGCGAAGGCGAATTATCTCTCTCTACATTTGCAAACTGCGAAACTTCTATTGGCAAACCCATCGGATTTACAATAGATAATCGTTTTACATCATCATAATTTTTTCGTTCAAATTCATCCAGCCAAATTCTTACAGGAAACTCTGTTCCGTTTTCTGTAAGCGTTGCGTCATTATTTCCTGTAAAGGCTGTTCTTAAATTTATTCCTACATAAGCAGTTGTTAACCCCAATCGTTGCATCTTATCTTTGTCGGGAATTATTTTGTATTCAGGGCTTCCGGCTTCTACTGATAACCGGACATTATCAGCGCCAGGTATTTTTTCTACAATTGATTTTAATTCATTTCCCGATTTCATTACCAAATCCAGATTATTACCACTCAAAGTAATTTCAATGGGTGCAGAACGTGGAATTAATCCCAATGCCGCCATCGAATAATTTATGGCAGGGTACTTCAATTTTAAATCTTCCCGAAGTATTTTCATAAACTCTTCGGTAGCCAAATTATTGAGTTCTTTTTTTGATTTTAATTGAATGGTAAATTCAGTTTTATTTGCCGAGCCTACACCTAAACTTCCTATTCCTGTACTCGGCCCACCTATATTACTGAATACTGTTGCCACTTCTTTTTGTTGCAGAATGTAGGTTTCTACCTGCTGCGCTACTAAATTATTTTGTTGAATTGAAGTTGACTTATCAAATTCTAAAGCCATGCGAAACTTGCCCTGGTCGCCGGTTGAAATAAGTTCTTTCCCAATGATTCCCTGCTTCATGATTCCCAGCGTCATTGCAAAAAGCAGCACAACGATTCCTGTAAAAATTAATTTATGGCTTAAAACCCATTCCAGTTGTTTGCCATACCAGTTGATGAATTTATCTAACTGATGTTCGAACCAAAGCAGGAAGCGATTGAAAAAATTAGTAGGTTGCAAATCTTCTTTCTTGCCAATTCGGGAAGCTAACCATGGTGTAAGTGTAAAGCCTACCAGCAAACTGGTGAGTGTAGATGTAACTACCACTACCGAAAATTGTTTAAGCATATCAGCTACAAAAACCTGCAAAAAAAGGATTGGTAAAAACACCACCACATCTACCAATGTGATGGACAAAGCAGCAAAACCTATTTCCATACGGCCATCCATTGCAGCAACCTTTTTTTCCTTTCCCTTGTCTAAATGCTTTTGAATATTTTCCAAAACCACCACAGCATCATCTACCAGGATACCAATGATCAATGACATAGCAAGCAAGGTCATTAGATTTAATGTATAACCTAATAGCCACATCACGGCAAAGGCAGTAACTAAGGATGTTGGAATAGCAACGATTACAATTAATGAATTTCTAAAACTCCGCAGAAATAAAAGCATTACCAATGAAACCAATAGTACAGCCAATATCAAATCAAATACAACAGAATTAACAGCAGCAATTGTATTATCAGTACTGTCGTCTGCAACAATAAATCTTACTCCTGCATGCGTATTTTGCGCTTCAATAGCTTTGAATTTATTACGAACCAATTTTGAAACATCAACAGCATTGGCATCGCCCTGCTTTTTCAACATGAGTCCAATACCATTTTTACCATTGTACCGGCTGATGGAAGTTGTTTCTTTAATTCCATCGGTTACAATAGCAACATCTTTTAAATACACCGGACTACCGGGAACAGGCATTGCCACCTGCACATTTTTTATATCTTCTATTGTTGTAAATTTTCCTGTAAGCCTCACCGAACTGCTTTCTTTGTCTGTCTGCACTTTACCGGCTGGTAAATCTAGCCCTGAGCGGTTAACAGCATCCACCAACTGTGAAAGCGATAGTTTAAACAGTTTCAATTTTTCCTTGTTTACTTTAACCTGTACTTCCCTTTCTTCACCACCTAAAATAGTAATCTCTGCCACACCTTTCAACTGTTGTATTTGCGGCAAGTATTCATCTTTCATTTTTTGATAAAATGCAGTAGCAGGCAAATTGCTTGTTGCACTGATAGACATTATCGGTAAATCATTAGGCGACACCTTGCTCATTACCGGGCTTAAAATATCTACCGGTAAATCTTTGCGGATATTGTCAATGTAACGCTGTGCATCCTGCATTGCCTTATCCAGGTTGGTACCGTATTTAAGGTTAGCAATAATGATAGAAGCGTTGGGTAAAGATTTTGTAACCAAATAATCAACCCCTTCCATATTAGATAAAGCATCTTCAATTTTCCTGGAAACGGATGTTTCCACTTCACCCGGCTCTGCACCGGGATATGCCGTTTTAATAACCACAACAGGTTGATTAAAATCGGGCATCAGTTCATAACTCAGATTTTTATATCCAATAAACCCTAATAAAGCAAGCATACTGAAAAGTACAATGATCAGCGATGGCCGTTTAATTGATATCTCTGTTATATTCATAATCCGCCGTTTTAATTAATGATAACATTAGCACTGTCAAACAGATTTATAAATCCATTTGTTATTAAAGTATCATCCTTGATTAATCCATCCGATACAAACACTTTGTCTTTACTTTTTGAATAAATAGTAATATTTTGCAAAATTGCTTTTCCATTTTTTACTAAATAAACGCGGGGTGTATTTTCGGATCCAACAATTGCAGTTGCAGGAATAGTTATACCAATGGGCCTGGCATCGTTTTGTATCCCGGTTTCCGCGGAGATCAATTTTCCAAACATACCCGCTTTGATGGACAGGCCCGGTATGTTGGCAACTGTGAACTGAACAGGGTATGCATTACCGTTATTTGATTTGCTTCCTATTAAAGTTGTTTTTCCGGTTAACTTAATTTCCGGTTGTACATCTGCAATTATTTCATAAGTATTTTCATAATTAAACCTGCTTAAATCACTTTC
>JAGPDJ010000033.1:9317-13182 GCA_018057635.1 Ferruginibacter sp.
GGCTCAAAAGTGCCTGTATAAGTGTATTCAGATTCTAAGATCCCTGGTTTAATTACCTGTGTTTGTACATGAATACCCTGTTCCTTATTGTACTGATAAACTTTTTGTTGGGTGATATCCTTGTTTTTTTTAAGACGGATAACTATTACTATAACCAATAAGAGTGGAATAATGATGTATAAGCTCTTTTTTAAATTGAATGATTTATTTTTCATCACAGGAATTATTTTATTTGATTGGTTAGTTTTTTTAACTCCAGGTCGGCTTTTAAATATTCTACTACAGCAGACAGGTAATTTTGCTGGGCCTCCCGCAGAGCTGTGTCTGCAAGCAAAACATCTGTTAAAGACGCTGTACCTTGTTTTTGTTGCAGAAGTGTTTGCTCATATACTGTTTTAGCAAGATTAATTTGAGCCATATTTGTTTCAATGGATTTTTGTGTGACTGTTCTTTGACGTTTTATATTTTCTGTTTGCATAGCATTTTGTTCGGTAACCATTTGTGCCTGCAACTCACTGTTTTGCAATTCCAGTTTCTTCTGATAAATTTTCCGGTTAGTTACAGTTCCGCTAAACAGCGGATAGGAAAACTGGATACCTCCAAAACCTATGGAATAAAATTTCAGAAAATCATTGGGTTTTTTGTCATAGCCAAAACCGGTTTTTCCATAAGTGGCAAATAGAGAAAGTGAAGGGAGTTTCGACCGTTTTAAAGTGCGCAGCTCACTTTGTATAAGCCTGGTTTGTGTATAAGCCAGGCGCATGTCAAGGGTTTCGGTACCTGGATAATCAATATTTTTTGAGTAAAGTATTTCTGGTTCAATTTGAATGTATTTATCTAAAGAAAATCCTATGGCAAATTTCAACGCATTCATTACCTGCTCATATCTGTTGCTAACCATTTCTCTTTGGGTTTCTAATTGTTCTTTTTGCAGTTGCACTTTACCAACATCAGTACCCTTTGCCATCAGTTGTTCTTTAAGCAACAGAATATTTTTTAAAAGCTTAGCAGTATTTGCAATGTTGCTGTCAATAAATACCAATTGCCTTAGCAAAAGTTGTGTGTTATAATAGAGATTGGAAATTTCAAAGTAAACCTGTTCTTTCGTATTTTGCATTTGTAAATAACTTAGCTCTGTTGCTATTTTTGTAGTTTGTATAATTCCGAACTGTTGAGGATTATACAAAGGCATTGTTAGTTGTAAATTGGCATTGATATTATGAGATACACCAAATTGTGTTTCTTTAAAAGTTTCTGCCGGGCCACCAAAAAAAGATGCCGGTATCAGTTGTGTGGGTAAATCGGTGTAATATTTATAATCAGCATTGGCTGTTATTTTTGGAATTAAGCCGGCAGTTGCTTCTTTTCTCTTTTGTTGACTAATGGAAATATTGTTCCTGCTCATTTGCAGGGCCTTGTTGTAAATTTGTGCTGTATCAATACATTGTTTAAGTGTTAACACCTGCGCTTGTGCTGCATTTAATCCTGTTGAAAAGAAAATGAGTATTAATAGTTGCTTTCTATGGTTCCCTTTTTTCATTGGTAAAATGATTTATTTAATGAGCAAAAGCTGACAGTCCAATTCTCCTTCTAACCAATGCTTTACTCCAGGCTCAATATTCACATAATCACCGGGTGTTAAATTTATTTTTGATCCTTTTTCATTTTCAAAAACTGTTTCACCCGTTACACAAATTAAGAGCGCATTGGTTTTTGTTATATGTTCTTTTAGTTGTTGCTTTTTTAGTAATTGTATAGCTGTAACAGTACCCTGTTCGGTTTTAAAAAGCGGAATTGCTGAAACTTCTTTACCAGGTTGATGTAATTCTTGTATGTTCATCTTATTCAGGTTTTATTTTTTCATTTCTATTACCCATATCCCTCTTACTTCATTTTCTTTGTAACCAATTGCTTTATCTCCGGGGTATAGTTTATTTATTTTTTTATAAACCGGTATTTTTATATCCACTTCTTTATTTCCGTGGCATTGCAGGCACATTTTATTTGTAATAATTGGATAGTATCCAACCATTTTACCATTCATTTCAGTAATGGTTGCTTCTGGAATTTCGCCTTTCTCCATACCGGCTTTTATAAAACGTATATATTCAATTTCAGGCTCATTGGCCTGGTTACCGGCATTCCTGGGTTTGTCGGAAACTCTTTTAATACCAGCATTTAATAATAGTGACATGCTATCAGTAAGCAATATTGCCTTTGTGTTACAAAACTCAAGGGCGTATTCAGTACCAGCTTTATTGATAGCTCCTACCAGGTTTTTTGCTAATACAGATTGCGTTTCGGTTGTAATATTTTTTCCAACTCCTAAATAATCCGATATTTTTTTCTCAGTAACTGATTCAGCAGGCTGTTTATAAACCGGGCTATTGCAATTATAAAAGAGTGCTGCCGGGAAAATTGACAAGATTGCTATTGTTATAAGATTTCGTTTCATAAAGAATAATTTTAACATGCCCGATTTAAAAAACAGCTTAAGTAATTTTATGATCAGCGGTTTTAATTTTCTTAATTAAATAATACGCTGCAACTGTTAACAGTATGGTTATGCTAATCCGGAAGATCATTGCATAAATTGTTTTAGTTTCATACAACCCGCCAGAATTGGCATGTAGTTTTAATCCTATTAAAGCTGAAACCAGTATGAGCACAGTTAGTATCAATATTTTTACCGGCCATTTTTTAATATTAAATAACCCATAAGCAGCTACTATATATAAAATACTGCTGATGAAATTTGCCCACACAACAAAGGAAACATAGTTGCCCTCTTTCTCCCTGATACCAAAAAGGTTGAATATTACAGAACCACTGAGAAACAAAGTGAGTAAAGCAAAAAGGAGTAGGGCAAAGGCTATTATTTTCAATGTTGTATGTTTCATTTTGTCTTTACTTTTTTATTAAATTCAAAATACTTTCCATCAATTTATTTCCCTTTTGTTTTACATCAAATGAAAACGCCGACATGCGCCATTGAAGCATATGCAGCCTGAAACTTCCCATAACAATATGAAGTATATCTTCTGCGGATGCAGCGGTTTTAAAAATCCCATCTTGCTGACCTTTATTTATGATCGGTAAAAGATGTTTCCTTTTTATTGCCATGATTTGCAGGATAGCATCATTTATTTTTTTACTCTCTTCCAGCAAGCCATCTGAAAATACAGCGATGAGGAAATGGGGGTGTTTTTCAAAAAAATCAAATTGGTTATTGAATACAGCTTTTAGATTTTCAACCGGATCTTCCAATGATGTAACACAGGCGGAAAGTCTTTTATCCATGTCGGCAGCAAGGTATTGGAGCATCGTAACAACAATATCTTCTTTGCTTTTAAAATGCCGGTACAGGGCACTCTCAGCAAAATCCATCCTGGCAGCAAGATTTTTTGTTGTAAGTCCTGCCAGGCCAGATTCTGTAAGTATTTCACCTGCAGCTTTAATAATTTCCAATTGACGTTTCTTTATTTCCATAATTATGTTGTTACTGTTCTGTATAATTTTTACCATTCAATGTGACAAAATCAAATGTAAGTGAATGTTCACTAACCAAAATTCGTCTATTTATTTATATTGGCAAAGTATAGTTTACAATTTTTACAATTCATCCTGAATCGGTTTTGCAGTTTACAATCAGGTACTAAGGATTTTTTGACCGAAGAATTGGTTTGTATAATCAATAAAAGGATATGGGAAATAATAGGTATGAATAAAGATCAACACATATAAAAAGTATTATGTGGCATTATATCGAGGATTTATAATTACCATTTATCATTCAAATTTACCGTTCATATAAGATATGGTTTTTTTATGTGGAATCAAAAATCCTTTAAAAGTGTTATTCACA
>JAGPDJ010000312.1 GCA_018057635.1 Ferruginibacter sp.
CACAGTTATGTTTTCATCCTTTTCAAATTCATTGTAAACTGATTGCTTTTTTTCAGGCGACACTTTTACAAGTGTTACCACGGTTGATTTTCCGGGCTTTTCAGTTATGTAGTCATCCAGGAAGTTCCTGCGTACAGCATCCATTGCTTCAGGAGCCACTGGTTGATAATCTTTATCCAGCATTGCTCTAAAAGGACCAAAAGCAGTTGTACTGAATTTTAATATTGCTCCTTCTTTATTAAGCGTTGACAGCAGGGAATCCTTTTTTCCGGGTGTCCAGTAATTATTCCATTTCTCTATCCTGCTTTTTTGTAATGACCCGGAAATAATAAGTGATGAAACCCCGGAAAATTTATTTACAATTTTATCAGCCTGTAATTTTTCAATTCTTTTTGCCAGTTTCTCATTGCTGGCAAGCGCTTCATCCAGTGATTTTCCTTCGGTAACAAGGTATACTGACCGGAGTGAAAACTGGTTGAGTTCATTTAATTTTTTCTCTGATGCCTGCAATTTTGGTGACATGAAATTCATCTGCTGCAGGTCTGATTCAAACCCAACTTCCGTTGACCAATAACCGAAAAATACAGTAAGTACCAGGATAACAAGAACGAGAAATTTATTGTATTCAGGGCGCATGGATGCTGCCCTGTCGATCCATGAAAATTCACTTTCCAACGCCCTCCCTTTCCCACTTTCCTTACCCGATTTAATAAAATGGGGCAGAAAGATCAGGGAGCTGAGCGAAGCCCCGATCAGGCTGAATGCGGCAAACAATCCAAGGTCTTTTAGCATTTCAGACTCAACGAATTGAAGGCAAAGAAATCCGCCGATCGTGGTAAAACTCCCAACCGTCATGGGTAATGCCAGGTCGCGGATCAGTTCATGAATATTGCGTGTATGCCTGTAATGATTAAAAACATGCAGTGAATAGTTTACCGCAATACCCAATATCACAGAGCCGGTTCCCAAAGCAATGACAGAAATTTTCCCTTTAATAAAATAAATAGCTGCAAGTGAAAATAATGCACCCGAGATAACGGGAATGAGTATAATAAAAGGAGCACGTTTCTTTTTAAAATAAAAACCGAGGAAAACGATAATAAAAATGATGGTAATGCCTTGTGTAAGCATCGTATCTTTCCGCAACTGCAAAGCATTGCCTACAGATACAGCCGTTGCCCCAAAATAAGATGCTGTAATATTATCAAAGGTTTTATTTTGGGTTTTTATGATGTTGTCCAGTAACTCAAGCATCTCAGCATTTTTACCGGTGTTGTTTGGCGGAAATGCAGGAGTAATAAAAAGTAAAAGGTGCTTCTGGTCTTTTGAAACTACATAATTATCATATAATTCAAAGTTATCATCGTATTGTAATTGCTGCAGTTTTTTTAACCCGATAAAACTGATTCCAACAGGATCTTTGCTGATCATCGATTTCAAAGCAATGCCTGCAGGCGATGTTAATGTTCGAAAATTCTGTTCCAGTGTTTCCTTCAGTTTACCGGGAAGAATAAGCGAATCGATAGATCTGTAATCATTATCATCCAGGTAAATTGGTAAATGATCAGTGATGGTGCTGTATAATTCCATTGACAAGCCGTCATCAATCTTTGTATTTATTTTAGACACATAAGCTGAAAGATTATTTTTTATGGCGGTTTCCAATGAATCAGCATACAACACAAGGCTGTCGGGAATAGCATCCCCTGTTGAATCTTTTAATGAAACTATTACAACAAGTTTATCAATGAATTTAGAATTCTGAAAAACTTCATTGAGCTTTTCAATCTTTTTATCTTTCGGTAAAATCTTGGAAATATCTTCTTCAAATTTAACACGGTATGCATAGTAACCGGTTATAAGTAATGATGCTGTAAACACCAATATGAACAGTATTCGCCTTTTAGCAAAAAAATCATAAATACTTATCAGTGCTTTTTGCATGCTAAATCAGCTTACCCGGCGAGGATAGATTTTCTATTAAAAAATTTCAATAAAATAAAAGTCAGGATCCCAAAAAATGCACCTGCAATTATTGCAAGGGAAATGCTCCCAAAAATATATTGCTGCAGGTTTTTTGTAATGTATTCAAGTGTAATGGCCCTGCTGAAATCAAGCTGCATGGCATGTGCTCCCATCCAGAATGCCCCGGTTTTATAACTTAAATAAATTATAAAGGGTATCATTGGCGGAATACTGATATTGGCTGCAATGATGACCAGTGGCTTGTTCAGTTTAAACAATATTGAAAGCGAAATGGCCAGCAAAAGCTGGAAACCCCAAACAGGGACAATACCCATGAAAACACCAAAAGCAACAGATAAAGATTTTACATGATCGGAATGAGCAGAATTAAAAAGGTGTTCATTCAGCTTTTGCCGGAAATTTTTTTTTATAAAAATACTCCTGAACAGGTTTCTTGGTTTTATATAAATAACGGTAATGAGTACCAGAAATGTATTCAGCAGGCCGATGCGTGCAAAATCGGTATAAGGCCTGAAATGAGAAACCCTTACTTCTTTAGGTGCATAATACACAGTAACCGGAACAGAAACCACATGCAAACCCTTCCAGGCAGCCCTGACCAGCACTTCAATTTCAAATTCGTATTTATGTGTAAAGAAATGCATCCGGCTTAATGGTTCCAACGGATATAAACGGTACCCTGATTGGGTATCGGGACAATCAATACCTGTTTCCAGTTTGAACCAGAAATTGGATACTTTATACCCAAAACTGCTTCCCCCGGGAACAGAAGCCTGGTCCATGTTCCTGGCACCAATGATAATGGCATGCTTTTCTTCCTCCAGTTTGTTGAGAAATGCCGGCAGGTCTTTTGCAAAATGCTGTCCATCAGAATCTATGGTGATAGCATATTGATACCCTTTGCTGTAAGCGTACCGGAATGCAGTGCGCAGGGCCCAACCCTTTCCTGCATTTTTCTCATAACCGATCGGATGAACAAATGAAAATGAACGGATGATTGAATCCGTATTGTCTGTTGAACCGTCGTTTATAACTATGATGTGATTTGTAAATGCTGCTACATCAGTGATTACACCCGCCAGCGACTTTTCATTATTATACGTTGGAATGATTACACAAACCTTGTGATTTTCAAATTTTTCATTATATGTAGCTGAAACGGTCATCCGTTAATTTAAATTGATCTTTTTTTTGAAAGACTGCAAAATTACCATAAAAGTTTTTAGAAAAGTGTAAGCGTTCAATGTATCATGTTTAACGGGCAAACAGTCTAAGTGCATTGGCTGTAGTAACTGCAGCAACTTCTTCGGGATCAATATTTTTGATGGCTGCGATTTTCTCCTGTATATATGTAAGATAACTGCTTTCATTTCTTTTGCCCCTGAATGGAACCGGTGCCAGGTAAGGAGCATCAGTTTCAAGCACCAGGTGATTCAGGTCAATTTGCCTGATCACTTCAGCAACGCCAGCATTCTTATAAGTGATAACCCCTCCTATTCCCAGTAGAAAACCCATATTTGTAATCGTTTCTGCATCCTGTAAACTTCCGCCAAAGCAATGGAAGATTCCCTTTACTTTACCCTGGTAACCCTGAACTACTTCAATGGTTTCTTTCATGGCTTCCCTGGTATGTATAACAATTGGCAGGTTTGCTGAAACAGCCAGGCTGATCTGCCTGTTAAATGCTTCGAATTGTTCTTTGCTGAATGTTTTGTCCCAATAGAAGTCAAGACCAATTTCACCAATTGCCGCAAATTTTCTTTTGGAAACCATATCATAT
>JAGPDJ010000313.1 GCA_018057635.1 Ferruginibacter sp.
AACCGTTTCCTTTACCAACAATGAAGATCAATGATTCTGTAAAAGATATTTTCAATTTTACTTATGAAGATTTTGAATTGCTGAATTATGAATCTCATCCGGGAATAAAAGCACCCGTTGCTGTGTAAGTATTTTTCTTTGTACTACTTTGTTTACTTTGAGTCTTAGTGGCAAAATAAATAGCCACGAAGACACAAAAGCACCAGGCAGCACAAAGTATTAAACAGAACTTAACTATGACTATCTCTTTAATCGTTGCCGCTTCCACCAACAACGCCATTGGCAAGAACGGCCAGTTGCTCTGGCATTTACCCAATGACCTGAAATATTTTAAAAATACAACCTGGGGTATGCCGGTGATTATGGGGCGTAAAACATTTGAATCAGTTAATAAACCTTTACCCGGAAGATTCAATATTGTGATCACCAAACAGGAAGCCTGGTCTGCAGAAAATGTGGAAACGGCAAAGGATCTGTCGGAGGCATTGCAAAAAGCCGCTGATACAAATTGTAAAGAGATATTCATTATAGGCGGAGGAGAAATTTACAATCAAAGTATTGAATTGGCAGATAAACTATATATGACGCGGATTCATACAGAACTGGAAGCAGATACTTTTTTTCCGGCAATTGATGAATCGGTATGGGAATTGAAACACAATCTTGATTTTGAGGCAGATGAAAAACATGCATTTGCATATTCATTCCAGGTTTGGGAAAAAAGCTGAGTGAATATCTTATCCTGCTATTTGTTATTTTAAATTTCTTATTTCTTATTAATTGTATTCATCGCCTCAACTAGCAAAAAAATACTTACGGTATTGGATAATCGCTTCCAATGGGAAGGGCCATGGTATTCATTCACCTTTTGTATACGACTTTGTGCAGAATGTACTGAATGATAAAAATGAATATGCATGCTACAAAAAAATAGAACATGTTAGAAATGGATTGCTGCAAGATCAGACAATAATTGAAGTGGACGATTTTGGTGCGGGTTCGGCAGTTATTAAGAAGAATACCAGGGCAGTAAATAGAATAGCAGCCTCTTCATTAAAGCCGCGTAAATATGCACAGCTTTTATTCCGGATGGTTAATTATTATAAGCCTCAAAATATTGTAGAACTGGGAACTTCATTCGGCATTACAACTGCCTATCTTGCTTCAGGAAACAAGGCAGCAAATGTATTTACTTTAGAAGGCGCATCTGCAATTGCCGGAATTGCAAAACAGAACTTTACAAAACTTCATTTGGCTAACATCCGGCTATTGTTTGGAAGTTTTGAAGAGACTTTGCCATCTCTTTTTTCAGCAGTGAAAAATATTGACTTTGTTTTCATCGATGGAAACCATCGGAAGGAACCAACATTAGCATATTTTAATCAACTGATCAGCTATTCAACAACATCTGCCATTTTTATTTTTGATGATATCCATTGGAGCAAAGAAATGGAAGACGCATGGGAGCATATTAAACATCATCCGGCCGTAACGTTAACAATTGATCTTTTTTTTATAGGTATTGTTTGCATTAACTCTAATATAAAAACCAGGCAACACTTCGTTATCAGGTTTTAGTATACGATAAACCAGCCGGAATGGATATTTTTAAAACAGGAAAATGCCTTTATCGGTTAGGGGCATTTTTTATTACCTTTACGCCAATTATTTTTGAATATGACAATAGGTATTTTAAAAGAACCCATTCCTGAAACCAGGGTGTCCTTAATTCCCGAGCATATAGCTATCCTTAGAAAATGGAATGTGCAGGTTTTTATAGAAAACAATGCAGGAGTTACTGCCTTTGCAAATGATGACAAGTACACTGAAGCAGGCGCTGTTGTAAAATCAAGACAAGAAGTTTTACAAAACAGTGATATCATATTATCTATCAACCCCCTTCCGCAAACAGAAACTGATCATTTACAGTCAAAAATTGTGCTTGGAGTTTTTCAGCCTTTGTTTAATGCACAATTGATGAAAGACTGGTCCTCTAAAGGGTTAACGGTTTTTAGTATGGATATGCTTCCACGGACCACCAGGGCACAAAGTATGGATATTCTTAGCAGCCAGGCAAATATTGCCGGTTACAAAGCTGTACTACTGGCAGCTAATTTATTCCCCAAATATTTCCCGATGTTCATGACAGCAGCCGGAAGTGTACCTCCTGCAAAAATGCTGATTTTAGGAGCTGGTGTTGCAGGTTTGCAGGCAATAGCTACAGCAAAAAGATTGGGTGCCGTGGTGGAAGTATTTGACACAAGGCCTGCTGTTAAAGAAGAAGTACAAAGCCTGGGAGCAAAATTTGTAGAAGTGGAAGGTGCTGCAGATGCAAGCAAAGCTGGTGGTTATGCTGTTGAACAGTCTGAAGAATTTTTACAACGCCAGAAAGCAAAAATTGCAGAGAGTGTGGCAAAAGCAGATATTGTTATTTCTACCGCTCAGATACCGGGTAAAAAAGCACCGGTTTTAATCACTGCTCAAATGATAGAAGCCATGAAGAACGGTTCAGTCATCATTGACCTGGCAGCCGCAACCGGCGGTAATACCGAACTCACAAAGTCTGACGAAACAATTTCTCACAAGGGTGTAACAATTGTTGGCAATTCTTTTTTAGCCGCTACAATGCCGGGTGATGCCAGTAAACTATATGGTAAAAACGTATTGAATTTTTTACAATTAATGATAGATAAAGAAGGTAAGCTGTTGTTGAATTTTGATGACGACCTGGTTAAGGGAACTTGTATAGTGCACAACGGCCTGGTTACGAACGATAGAATTACAGCTTTATTGGTTTAGCAGGGTTGACCTACATAAATTTCAACACAAGGCTTCAGTCAGTATTAATTATTAAAGGCTTAAAATTTTATAAATGGAAAGTATACTTCAATGGATTTTTGATAACAGGGAAATTATTTACATAGTTGTATTAATGATATTTGTTGGTATTGAAGTAATTGGCAGGGTGCCTAGTGTACTTCATACGCCTTTGATGAGTGGGGCAAATGCCATACATGGAGTAGTTATAATAGGAGCCATAATTGTGATGGGTAAAGCTGAATCAGATAATTACCTGGCTTTGGCTTTGGGCTTTTTTGCAGTGATATTAGGTACATTAAATGTGGTAGGTGGATTTGTGGTAACAGACAGGATGCTGGAAATGTTTAAAAAGAAAAAATAATCAACAATATATGATGTGTGATATATGATGTATGAATTACCTGATATTTTAAACATACATCATAAATCTTACATCATAAATCATACATTCTGATATATTATGAGCGAACTGATACTCAACATTTGTTATTTAATAGCTTCAGTAACATTTATCCTTGGCCTTAAAATGTTATCAAGCCCTGCTACTGCACGCAAAGGGAATTTAGTGGCTGCATTTGGCATGGCATTGGCCATTTTTGCAACCATTTTTTTGTATGAAGATGCCGGACAGCGGCTTCAGAATTATGCGTGGATATTCGGCGGTCTTGTTATAGGAACAGTTATTGGCGCATTGTCTGCCAAGAAAGTAAAAATGACGGCCATGCCCGAAATGGTGAGTTTGTTTAATGGGATGGGCGGTGCCTGTGCAGCATTGATTTCAGCAGCAGAATTCTATCATATTTATAAAGCACATACTGGTGCACCTGATGTACCATTTGCCGAGTTGTCTTCAGTTGGTCATTACATTACCATTGCAGCAGGAGCCATCATTGGTACCATTTCTTATACCGGAAGTATCATCGCATGGGGTAAGTTAAACGG
>JAGPDJ010000034.1 GCA_018057635.1 Ferruginibacter sp.
GTGATTGATCCTGTCCTGTTCTTTTTCCGGCCTGGTGAATTCATGCTTTTTTATAAGATCATGCTCATAATCTTCCACAGAACTAACACAAACCAAACCAGTCTGGCTTTTACCGTTCATGGTTAACCTGTAAATATAATAGCATGGTTTACTTTCCCTGAAAACGATCTTTCTGCTGACAAAAGCCTGCAGGTTTTCTTTGGCTTTTTCGTACACGGGCATAGAATGGACATCCATATTTTCGGAGAGGTCAATTTCGCTTTTGGTGATATGCAGAAAAGAATTCGGGTTTCCCTGTGCTTCAATTTTAGCCTCTTTGCTGTTTAAAACATCGTAAGGCTTTGAAGCTACAGCTTTTGCATGTTGTGCCTCAGGCCTTAATGCTTTAAAAGGTTTAATGTTTATCATGTGCCGATGGTTGATTGCCTGTAAAAATAATCAATATGTTTCAGGCATATTTTTTTAAAATTGCGCATAATTCATTATGCATAGATTTTGGCAAAATCCTGCATTGTTTTCACCAGTACTTCCACACTGCTCAGTGGCAGGGCATTGTATAGGGAAGCCCGGAAACCACCCACAAGGCGGTGTCCTTTTATACCAACGATCTGTTTTGATTTTGCAAAATTCAAAAAATCAGTTTCCTGTTCAGGATTGTTCATCACGAAACAAACATTCATCTTGCTGCGGTCTTCTTTTACAGCGGTGCCGGTGAATAAGGGGTTGTTGTCAATTTCTTGATATAGCAATGCGGCTTTTTCAATATTCTTTTGCTCTATTGCTTTAACGCCACCTTGTGCTTTTAACCAGCGAAGGGTTAACAGGCAAACGTACACTGCAAAAACCGGGGGTGTATTCAGCATACTACATTCATTGATATGGTTGCGGTAATCCATGATAGTTGGAATGGGCCTTTTTATTTTCCCCAGGATATTCCGGTTAACCACGATGAGGTTTACACCAGCCGGACCCATATTTTTCTGTGCTCCGGCATAAATAAGATCAAAGGCATTAAAATCAAGTTCCCGGCTGAAGATATCGCTGCTCATATCAGCAACCAGTGAATTGCTGGTGTGCGGAATCTGTTGCCACTGGGTTCCGTAGATGGTGTTGTTGGTGGTGATATGCATATATTTTGCATCATTGGGAACTGCAAAATTCTTTGGTATGTATGAATAGTTCTTATCTTTTGATGAGCATACCATTTCAACCTTTCCGAATAATTTTGCTTCCTTGATGGCTTTGCTGCTCCACACACCGGTATCGGTATATGCTGCTACATCTTTGCTATCGAGTAAATTCATGGGAACCTGCATGAACTGGGTAGATGCGCCACCATGCAAAAAAAGAACATCGTGATTTTCATCCAGGCCCATCAGCTCTTTTACCAGGTTCCTGGCTTCTTCCATTACGGCTGTAAATTCGGGGGTGCGATGGCCAAATTCAAGGATGGATAGTCCTGAGTTATTAAAATTCAAAATAGCAGCAGCTGCTTCTTGAAAAACCTCCTGTGGAAGTATAGATGGCCCCGCATTAAAGTTGTGTATCTTTTTGCCTGTGCCGGATTCCGCGGTATTGTTACTGTTCATATAAGAAATTAGGCGGCAAAAATAAGAAATAAAAAAGGGTGGTTTAAAATTAAAATAGGAAGCCATTTTATGGTGCGGCGTGCAGTTATATCAACTGCGGTGAAAAGAATAGATATAGTGGTATGGGGTAATAATGACGAGATAATTATTGTATTAGACATTTCGTTCTTTTCAATACGAATCGCTGCAGGTCGGGAGACCACGCAGCGGCGATTAGTTAAGTAAGTCCGTGCCGCCGCGTGGTGTTATCACCTGCGGCGATCTGCAATGGAATAATATCACCCCATATAATGTGTTAACATATTAAAATCATCCACTCCTTTTTCATAAAATTTGGCAGATGAATAAAAATATGCTGAAGCATATTTACATAATCCTGCTTTCACCGGATTCTCGTGAATATACTCAAGTTTTTGGCTAAATACTACTGGCGTAAATAACTCAATTCCCAATGGTTCACGCTCCCATATCTGGTAAACCCTGTCTGCTTTATTTACTTTACATTTTTCTAATAATGCCGGGTCATCTTTCATTAATTCCAGTTTTATCTGCTGGGCTATATATTTCATAAAACTCAACTGGATCTGTTTAGGATCATATCCCATCAATGCCTGCCATATCAAGTGTATGTGATTGCTCATAATAACGAATGCATTTAATACTATTCGCTTATCATTTACCAGAAATTGTAAGCTTCCGGTAATTATGTTTTTATACTTATCTTCTTTAAGCAGGTGTAACCATTCGTAAATAGTAGCGGTATAGAATTGGGGCCAATGTGTAGGGTAGGAAGTTTTCATGTAATAATTTTTTTTATAATCAATGGGAATTGTATTAGTAATGCCGCAGGTGATAACACCACGCGGCGGCAGAAGATAATTATTGTATCAGACTTTTCGCTCTTTTCAATACGAATCGCTGCAGGTCGGGAGACCATGCAGCGGCAGCTCACGAGGTGAACACCAACAGCGGCGAAAAGCCTGTTTACTTTTTAAGATACTTGCCAACATCAATACCCCATGTTCTGTGAAAGCATAAGTAAGAAGCCTCCTAACTGCTGTTTTGATGGTATCGCTTTTTGCGATACCATAGTTTCAACTTCCTTTGCAGTTAACTGGAACATAAAGTTTTCCGGGAACCTTTCTATATTTCTTTTTACCTGCTCTCTTAATCTGATCGCCCGGACACCATACAACTCTGCTAAGTCTCTATCCAACATTATTTTTTGCTTACGGATGTAGTAAATTTTATTCACTATAATTTCATCTACAACAGTTATTTTGTTTATTGATTTTGCCATGCGTAGTTTTTAAAGAATTACAAGGAATGAAATATCCAACGGCGAATATTTTAATAGATGGTTGATCAATATTTCCAGTTGCTGCAAACAAATTGGAATATTTATGGTTAATCCGCTTGGTATACCAACAGGCGGCAGTTAAAAAGGATTTATATTTAAGCTGCTGGTGATAACACCACGCAGCGGCTAATTGCACTACGCGTTGAATAGTATTTTATTATTATTCCTGCCTCCCAATCATAGTTCCATTGTTGCTGTTCCATTTCAGATTCAGTTCCTCAAATTCTTTCAGGTCTCTTTCAGAAAAATGTTGTTTAACAAGCCCTTTCAGGTCGGGTTGGCCCGCATTCACCCAGGCAGTATACCAGAAAGAAGCAATAGATGAAATGGACTGCCGCATCCTTCTTTCTATCATGCCATCCATTCTATTATTAAAAGCTATGGTAAATGCGGAAGAGTACTGCCTGATCACCACATTGTTCCTTTCTTCAAAAGAAAATTTCTGATCTGCGGGAAATTCATTGGTTAGTTCCCTTTCAATTTGTAAAACGCTGTCGCTGGCTTTTGCACTTTCCAAAACCCTTGCCCAAATAAATTCCCCAGGATTTTTTATATAACCGGCCTTGCCAATGAAAAAATCGAAATGCTTTTCAGCCAGTAATTCCGGCACCCTGCTTTCCCAAAAACCATGAATCCCTTTCTGGTTTGTAAATTGGCCGTTGTGGTTGCTGTTGGCATGCAGGGGCACATGTGAATCAGCAATATAATGGCCTATCTCGGCACTGTTTTTCATAATCTTACTGAAATTCTTTTCACGAAAGGCATTTGTTAACCGCTTAAGCATTACCTGGATATGCCATGGCACAATTCCATATTTCATCAGCGAATCTTCAGAATACCTGGCTACTGCATCTTCCCATTTACGGGGTAGTGACGGGTAAGGGTACTCGCCGTAATGATCGATGTCAATATAGTGGCGTGGCCCCTCTTCCGCAATAGCATACCTGCGTTTATCCGGATCAACTGCATGTTCTGTTAAGAATTCAGTATTGGGTTTGTACAATACCATCATTTCCGGAGGAAGCAGGAAAACAGCAAAATAATTGATCTGGCGATGGGCATAAAACCCCCAGCAATAGCATTTCATAACAGTGCTGCATGCAAGTATCAGCAAAATACTTCGTTTCATACGGGTAACGGGTAGGGTTAATGGATACGGTTATTATTTTTTACTGGTCTTTGTCAGTATTCAGCCCGGGGTCATCTGTAACATCGGTTACGCCACCGCTTACTGCAAACTTCATCGTTTGCGCACTGCTGATATGCGTGATGGGTTTTACCCTTGATTTAGGGATAACATATACATTGCCTGCAACCGAATATGCCATCGGAATATAAACAGACACAAAACCACTTAAGCCAAATTCTTCCATATCATTCCGGGTAACAAATCCCAGGCGCCACACATCATTGTCATCCACATTGGCCAGTACATTCTGTGTGAATTTTTTTTTGTCACCGGCAAATGCTTCAAAAAAATCCCTTGTTGTAGAGTATATATGTTTTATACCGGGCGTTTTTTGCATGAGCTTATCCATAAAATAGATGATACGGCCGGTTATGAAGAAAGAGCTGAAATAACCTATCAGGATGATCACCGTAACGATCACAACTATGCCAACACCATAATTCTGTACATGCACCACCCCTTTTTCATCTACAGTTGTAAAAATGGGTATCCAACTGTCAATGGAAGTAACTACAGCATAAAGTGCATAAAGTGTTACAGTTATAGGTGCCAGCACCAACATGCCTTGTAAAAAATATTGCAGCAGTTTCCTGTAACTAAATGACTTATTCATATTAAAATGTTTAGCAAACAAAGATAAACCAATGAAAAACGAAGCCTGTGAATTTGTAGTAAAGAATGTTTAGCCCCGGTTAAACATTATTAAATAATTGTTACGAATGGTAAAAAATAATGATAGAAACTTTGGTTACACAAAAAGTTTCCATAGTTTTGCATCCCATTATGTCAGACATAGTAACAAAACAACGTATACAAAAAGCAGCTCATGACCTCGTAATGCAGTATGGCATCCGTAGTGTAAGCATGGATGATATTGCATCAAACCTGGGGATGAGTAAAAAAACCATTTACCTGTATTATAAGGACAAGGATGAATTGATTGATTCGGTTGTGGAAGAAGTAATACACAGCAACCAGTGCCAGTGTAACAACGACAGGGATAACGCCGACAACGCTGTGCACGAGATCTTCCAGGTAATGGAAATGATGACGGAAATGTTCAAGACCATGAACCCTTCCATTCTTTTTGATATGCAGAAATACCACCCGGTTGCGTACCAAAGGTTTCAAAAACACAGGAATGATTACCTGTATAATGTATGCAGGCAAAACCTGGAAAGGGGTATAGAAGAAGGCTTGTACAGGCCGGAAATTAATATTGAAATCATGGCAAGGTACCGGGTTGAAACCATGCTTACTTCATTCAATCCGGAATTTCAGCGGAATGTAAAACTTGGACTTATTGAGATAGAAAAGGAAATAATCATACACTATCTCTTCGGACTGGTATCATCAAAGGGTTACAAACTGGCCTTGAAATACATGGAAAAAAAATTAAGCATTAAGTAATAAAATAACTGCGATGAAAAAATATAGGATTTATAAACTGTGCATTCTGCTAACACTTCTATTAACTGTTGATGCACAGGCACAACAGGTTAATCAATTCTCCGTACAACAGGCTATTGAGTATGCTAAGAAAAATTCTGTTTACGTTAAGAATGCTTTGCTGGACATATTGATCCAAAAGCAAACAAACAGGGATATAACCTCTATAGCCATGCCACAGGTAAATGCCAGTGCAGGTATGACCCATAATTTCAATATCCCGGTACAAAAAATCCCAGACTTTATCAGCCCTTCCACCTACAAGGTTTTGATTGACAATGGAGTTAAAGACGGCAACGGACAGGCTATCACTTATCCTGCAGGAGGATTTAATGACCTTAATTTCCCCCTCGGAACGCCATGGAACATCAATGCAGGCGTTACACTTACCCAGATTGTTTTCGACGGACAGGTATTTATCGCACTGAAGGCCCGCAACGGAACCATCAGCTTACAGGAAAGGATAGCCGAACTTACAGAAGAAAATATCCGGGCAAATATTTATAAAGTTTACTACCAGCTTGTAACTGCCAAAACACAAATAGAACTGCTGGATGCAAATATTGCCCGTCTTGATAAATTAAAACACGACGTACAGGTGATGTACGATAACGGTTTTACCGAAAAAGTAGATATTGACAAACTTTCTGTACAACTGGCCAACCTGTCAACAGAAAAACTAAAGGCTGAAAATATGATCAGCAACGGCTATGCCGGTCTGAAAGTTTTAATGGGTATGCCGATCAAAGACAGCCTGGTACTTACAGATACGCTGAACGATGATCAGATCAAGGATGGTGTGCTGGAAGCAAGCCAGTTTACATATTCCAACCGCAAAGATTTCCAGATATCAGAACTCACCAATAAATTAAATACGCTTAATGTACGCAGGTACAAATTGAGCCAGCTTCCAAGCCTGGTACTTGTAGGCGGTTATTCCAAACAGGCCCAGCGTGATAAGTTCGATTTTTTTGGAAAGGGAGATTGGTTCACATCGTCTTATGCAGGCTTGCAGCTTAAAGTTCCAATATTCAACGGGTTTGCCCTCAGGTCAAGGGTACAAAAAGCAAAATATGAACTGCAGAAAACACAGCATAATACAGAAGCATTAAAGATCAGCATCGACCAGGAAATTGACAGGGCAAAGAATAATTTTATTGCCGCCATTGCAACCATGGACTTCCAAAAGAAAAACATGTCACTCGCTGAACTTGTTTACAACCAGACCAAAAAAAAATATGAGATTGGAACCGGCTCTGCCACAGAGATCAATTCAGCCCAGGTTGACCTGAAAGCAGCCCAGACCAATTATATCAGTGCATTGTATGATGCCATCATAGCAAAAACAGATTTCTTACAAGCAACAGGAAAATTATAAAATAAAGACCAACAATACGGAACATGAAAAAAATAACTCAAATAGCTATTGTAACCACGCTGGTGATTTTAATTGCATCATGTAATGACAGCAGGAAAGAGGGTTCGGCATTGATAAATGATAAAAAGGCTGCCCTTGAAAAGCTGAAAGCTGAAAAGTCAAAAAAAGATGATGAGATCAATAAGCTACAGGCTGAACTGGAAAAGCTTGACAGCAATACAGCCATTGCTTCAAAAATTAAACTCGTTGCAGCAGCACCGGTTACCGTACAGGATTTTAAACATTACATTGACTTACAGGGACATGTAGACGCAGAAAATATTTCCTACATATCTCCCCGCGGAATGGGCGGACAGGTAAAAGCCGTGTATGTTCAACAGGGCCAGCTTGTAAAAAAAGGGCAATTGTTATTGAAGCTCGATGATGCCATTGTGCAGCAACAGGTAACAGCAGCCAGGCAACAACTGGAAGGTATTAAAACACAGCTCGCCTTTGCTAAAAACCTGTACCAGCGCCAGAAAAATCTTTGGGACCAGGGAATCGGCACAGAGGTACAGCTGATCACTTCCAAAACAAATGTAGAAGGCCTGGAAAACCAGTTGAAGTCTGCCGGCGAACAGGTTCAGGTTGCTGTGGAACAACAGAAAACATCCAGTGTTTACAGTGATGTTACCGGTGTGGCAGATATCGTGAATATTAAGGTGGGTGAAATATTCCAGGGCATGACAGCCATGGGCCCGCAGATCAAGATCGTTAACACCAGTAAATTAAAAGTTGTTTCCAATATCCCGGAAAATTATCTCACAAGGGTTCACAAAGGATCTGTTGTGGAGATCAGTATTCCGGATGCCAATAAAAAGATTACATCAGCCATCTCTTTGATCAGTCAGTCTATAGACATTACCAACAGGGGATTTGTTGCTGAAGCTAAAATTGCAACAGACCCTGCATTGAAACCAAATCAATCAGCTATACTGCGGATACTGGATTATTCGGCTCCCAATGCGGTTGTGATACCTGTTAATACAGTTCAATCTGATGAGACCAGCAAATATGTTTACCTGCTTGTTAAACTGGCCAACGGTAAAACAGTTGCCAAAAAGCAGGCTATTTCCATTGGTGAAGTATATGGAAGTATTGTAGAAATCAAGACGGGCCTGAAAGCAGGCGACCAGTTGATAACAGAAGGATACCAGAATTTGTATGACGGGCAGCTGATAGGCACGGAGATGAAATAAATAACTCACGTATATGAATATACGAAAAAAGTGCCGGTTAATAAAGCATTTAATAAATATCCACTGATGCCAAAGAACAATCAGGTGATCACAAAATTATTTTTATGAGTTTTATAGAAGGAGTTAGTAAAAAATTTAAAGAGTTTAAACTGACCAGCTGGTCTGTAGATAACCGTACAGCAGTTTATATCATTGCCATACTGATTTCAGTGTATGGACTGGTAAAATTTAATACAATGCCAAAGGAACAGTTCCCAGATATTGTTGTACCTACCATCAGTGTAAGTACAATTTATGTGGGTAATTCTCCAAAGGATATTGAAAACCTGGTTACACGACCAATAGAAAAGCAACTAAAAGGGATCAGTGGTGCCAAAGTGAAAAAAATTACCAGTACATCTCAAACGGATTTTAGTTTAATTGTTATTGAGTTTGATACGGATGTAAAAACGGATATTGCCAAGGTAAAAGTTAAAGATGCCATTGATAAAGCAAAATCAGACCTTCCAACAGACCTGACCGTGCAACCTAATGCACAGGAATTTGCATTCAGTGAAATGCCCATCATGTTTGTGAATGTGAGCGGTGATTATGATGGAATAAAACTGAAAGATTATGCAGAAAAACTGCAGGATCGTTTTGAAGAACTTTCTGAGATAACCCGTGCAGAAATAGTAGGTGCACCGGAAAGAGAAATACAGGTTAATGTTGATCCCTATAAAATGCAGGCAGCCAGGATCAGTTTCATGGATATCGAAAATGCCATCAGCCGCGAAAACCGCGATATCACCGGTGGACTGATGGAAGTAGGAAATATGAAGCGAACAATCAAGATCAAAGGCCAGTTCACCAGTGCGTTAAACCTGCAGGATATCATTGTTCGCAGCAGTGCACGCGGTGCATCTGTTTACCTTAAAGACATTGCAGAGATCAGGGATACCATTAAAGAAAAAGAAAGTTATGCCCGCCTCGACGGAAAAAATGTAGTTACAATAAATATCGTAAAACGGGCAGGAGAAAACCTGATCAGTGCTGCAGGCAAGATCAAAGATATAGTTGCACAAATGCAGAAGGATGAAGTGTTGCCTAAAGACCTGAAAGTAGTTATAACCGGCGACCAGAGTAAAGCTACTGCAACTTCTTTCAATGACCTGGTGAATACCATCATTATTGGATTTATACTGGTACTGGTTGTACTCATGTTCTTTATGGGAGTTACCAATGCTTTTTTTGTGGCATTAAGTGTGCCGCTGAGTGTTTTCGTGGCATTTTTATTTTTACCCATTGCCGATAGTATCGTGGGCACACCCGTTACCCTTAATTTTATCGTACTCTTCGCGTTGCTTTTTGGACTGGGGATCATTGTGGATGATGCCATCGTTGTTATTGAAAATACGCACCGGATATACAATAACGGAAAAGTGCCGATAGTAAGAAGTGCCAAAGAAGCTGCCGGGGAAATTTTTATACCGGTTCTTGCAGGAACGGCTACTACGCTTGCTCCATTCTTCCCATTACTTTTCTGGAAAGGTATCATTGGTAAGTTTATGATCTACCTGCCAACGATGCTCATTCTAACGCTGGCTGCATCCCTGATCGTTGCATTTATTTTCAACCCGGTATTTGCAGTTAGTTTCATGAAACCGGAAGGAAAACAATATGATGAACCTAAAAAAGCAATCTTTAAAAAACCATTCTTCTGGACTGCCATCATCTTTGGTGTGATCTTAAACTTAACAGGCTGGCATGGTTTCGGAAATTTTCTGCTGTTCATGGCAATACTTGCATTGCTGAACAGGTTTATATTTAAAGATATTGTGTATTCATTTCAGCACAGGGTTTTGCCATGGCTGATGAATCATTATGAAAATTTATTGCGTTGGGTACTAAAAGGAACAAGGCCAGTATGGTTACTCGTTAGTTTGTTCCTGTTATTCCCATTATCTGTTGGATTGCTGATGATGCGTGGAAACAAATCAACCTTCTTCCCCAGCGGCGACCCCAACTTTATTTATGTGTATCTGAAAATGCCGGTTGGTACCGATGTAAAGACTACAGATAGTGTTACACATCTTCTTGAAAAAAGGGTTTACAAAGTACTTGAAAAAGAAAACCCGGGCACTCCCGGCAGTATTGTAGAAAGTATCATTACCAATGTTGCCAACAGTGCCAACAATCCAAGGGACAATAACAGGAGCGTACAACCGAACCTGGGAAGGATACAGGTTTCATTTGTTGAATATGAAAAACGGCATGGCAAGCATACCAAACCGTTCCTTGATGATATTCGTTCAAAAATGGGTGGAATTCCCGGTGCAAGTGTTGTAGTTGCACAGGAAGATGGCGGTCCGCCAACAGACCCGCCGGTTAATATTGAAATAGCCGGTGATGACTTTGAAGAACTGGCAAAAGTTGCGAGCAGCCTTTCTAATTTCCTGGATACAAACCAGATCTATGGAATTGAAAACCTGAAAATGGATGTTGACCTGAACAGCCCTGAAATAACAGTGAATGTAGACAGGGAAAGAGCCATGATGGAAGGACTTTCCACCGGGCAGATAGGCATGGAGATACGTACTGCAGTATTTGGTAAAGAAGTAAGCAAGCTGAAAGAAGGTGAAGATGAATACAAAATACAATTGAGGTATTCCGATTTGTCACGCAACAATATTACAGATATTATGAACATGCGTATCACTTTCATGGACATGAATACCATGATGATAAAATCAGTTCCTATAAGTGCTGTGGCAAACATCGATTATACAAATACATCCGGTGCTATTGCTCGTAAGAATGTAAAAAGAACTATTCAGCTGCAATCAAATGTACTCGACCCAACTATGTCGGGTAAGGTAAACCAGGAACTGGCAGTAAAGATCGCCGATTTTAAATCTAAACATAAAATACCTGTTGACGTAACCATAAAACAAACCGGGCAGGGGCAACAGGAAGCTGAAACACAGCAGTTCTTATTGACAGCTTTGTTACTCGCTCTAGGTTTGATTTTCCTGATACTCGTGTTGCAGTTCAATTCCATGAGTAAGCCTTTCATCGTATTGACTGAAATATTCTTCTCTATCATCGGGGTATTGCTGGGGTATGCATTTACTGGTATGACGATTGCTACCATCATGCTTGGTGTTGGTATCATTGGTCTGGCAGGTATTGTAATCAAAAACGGTATTTTGCTTATCGAGTTTACTGATGAATTGCGTGGACGTGGAATGAAAACAAGGGAAGCAGCCATACAGGCTGGTAAGATCCGTATCATTCCTGTTTTGCTAACGGCACTGGCTACCATGCTGGGGCTACTACCCCTTGCCGTTGGGTTCAATATTAATTTCGTTTCATTGTTCCAGCACCTCAATCCGCATATTTTCTTTGGTGGTGATAGTGTAGTATTCTGGGGGCCATTAAGCTGGACGATCATTTTCGGACTCATATTCGCTTTCTTCCTAACACTGATCATGGTACCAAGTATGTACCTGATCGCAGAAAGGCTCAGAAGGCCAATGGAAAGATTTTATGGTACGAGGTATATTGCAGTACTTGGATTTACCGGTCCGTTTTTCTTCGTATTCGTTGGAATCATGTACCTGGTAAAAAAGATCCAGGGCAAAAAAGTATGGAACGGTTTGCAGAAAGTAAAAGCCAAAGCATAAAATCAACATTCATTTTTGTGAAAATATCAAGATGCCGCCCTGATTTGGGTGGCATCTTTTTTATTTTAGACTAAGCCTTTTTCTTGCTGAACGAATGTCATTCCGAAATACTACTGTCATCCCGAGGTACGAGGGATCCCTCAGTATCAAGATTATTCACATTTAATTACTTAAATCTTTTTTACAAATTATTGAACCTTATCCTTTGTTATTTCGTTAAATCAACATGAAAAAAATAATCTTATTCATTGCAATCGCATTTTCAGCTACTTGCACTTTTGGTCAGCAACAAGCCGATTTAAACAGCCTGAACAGGAAAAAGAATAAAATTACACGCACAGGCATGACGGCTTTAGGTGGCTGGGCTGCCGCAAACCTCATCTATAGCGGAATTGCAACAGGCCAGACTTCCGGTACCACAAACTATTTTCACCAGATGAATGTAATGTGGGGAGGAATAAACCTTGGTTTGGCTGCACTTGGATACATTGGTACAAAAAACAAGGACGGATTATCATTGTCTCAAACACTTAAGCAAATGGCAGGTGTTGAAAAAACATACCTGTTCAACTTTGGACTGGATGCTGCCTATATGGCCAGCGGATTCTATTTAAAAGAACGATCAAAAAACACAGTGAAGAACGCCCAGAAATTTAAAGGATATGGAGAAAGTATCATAATGCAGGGAGCCGCTTTGTTTGTGTTAGATGGTGTAATGTTTGCCCTCCATAACAACAACAGTAAAAAACTGCATAAGCTGATGGAAAAAACACAGGTTGGCATTACCGGGAATGGTATAGGAGTTGTTGTGAGATTATAGAGTACCGGAAATAAAATATTTAATCTGCCACCCCGTCATTTTATGATGGGGCTTTTTTAAATCAATTTCCGTTTATAAAAATTGTCATTACATAATGCTGTAAAAGAATAATTTTACAAAAAATATTTGCGATGAAAACAAATCATGAAATAGATTACAAAATTTATGGTGAAGAACTACAGTTTGTAGAAATAGAACTTGATCCCAACGAAACTGCCATTGCAGAAAGTGGCGCTTTTATGATGATGGATAACGGGATAGAAATGCAGACAATTTTTGGAGATGGCAGCCAGCAAAAAGATAACAGCGTGCTTGGAAAATTATTCAGCGCCGGAAAAAGATTACTGGTTGGTGAAAGCTTGTTCATGACCGCTTTTACCAATATGGGCCAGGGAAAAAAGAAAGTTTGTTTCGCATCTCCATACACAGGAAAGATCATTGTATTTGACCTGAGCCAGTTAGGTGGA
>JAGPDJ010000035.1 GCA_018057635.1 Ferruginibacter sp.
TCCGAACAATATCGGCCAGTCTCCATACTGGTCGCGGCTTACATAACCCACAAGGCTCACCGGGTTGTCTACATTGAACATATCAACAGACGGGTCTGCACTGCTGCGGATCATCGTTGTAAAATAAGTTGAATATCCAAGCAGCATGAAAGAGAAACTCCATAAACCGAGTTTTAAAAAATTCCAGTCATTCTTTTTAGCGATCCGGAGCCCGAAAAATATTAACACCGCAATAATCACAAAGAAGAAGGCAAATCCTGTAAAGAAAGGCATGCCAAAACTGTTCACGAATAAAATATCCAGGTTACCTGCACCTTTGATGCTCCAAACGATCACGGCTTTTTGTACAAGGCCTGTGATCAGGCAACCAATGATAAAAGCAAAAAATGAACCCCACTTGGTTACTTTATAACGCTTGAAATAATAGATCATTACAATGGCGGGAATCGTAAGCAGGTTCAATAGATGCACACCAATAGATAGTCCCATCAGGTAAAAAATAAGTATGATCCACCTGTCGGCCTTGGTAAAATGTCCTTTAATTCCCTGTTCTTCTTCTTCAGTTACATTGTGTTCCCATTTAAGCATGGCCCAAAAAACCACGGCTGTAAAGAATGATGACAAAGCGTAAACCTCACCTTCAACAGCACTATACCAGAAAGAATCAGAAAAAGTATAAGCGAGTGCACCAACAATACCTGCGGCCATGATGCCGATTATTTTGTCATTGGATAATGGAGTGCCATCTTTTTGTACGGTTTTACGGGCAAAATGGGTGATGGTCCAGAATAAAAATAATATAGTAAATCCGCTGGCAAGTGCACTCATGAGGTTAATGCCGGTTGCAGCATGCTGTGCATCAAAAGGTACCATGAACAGCCTGCCAATCAATACAAATAACGGTGCTCCTGGCGGGTGAGGGATCTGTAATTTGTATGCGCTGGAAGCAAATTCGCCGCAATCCCAGAAACTGCCTGTGGCTTCCATGGTCATAATATATACAGAGCAAGCAATGATACAAACCACCCAGCCGGTAATGTTGTTGATACTTTTAAAATTCATATGATTGTTGGTTATAAGTGGGCAAATATAATCATGTTTACATTTGAGTTGCTACCTCTGGTAATTTTTATGTGTTTTTATGAAAAAGGATACCGGATACAAGATACAAGAAACGGGATAAAACATGTAAGATCAGAACTGCCTGATTGATAGCTGATGCATTTAATCTTCAATCCTAAATCATTAAACTGGTATCTCGTATCCTGTATCTTCTATCTTGTATCCGGTATCTTTGCCTCCATGAAAAAAGCATTCCTTCAGTTACATATTGCCGTTTTCCTGGCAGGTTTTACAGCCATACTGGGAAAACTGATTACGCTCAACGAAGGGTTGCTTGTATGGTACAGGTTATTAATTACAGTCATTATTTTGGGTTTGATCATGGTTTTTAAAAAGCAGTTAAGGGGGATTGCCACAAAAGATCTGTTGAAAATTACAGGAGTAGGAGCAGTGATTGCCTGTCATTGGGTAACATTTTATGGAAGCGTAAAATATGCAAATGTTTCAGTAGCGTTGGTTTGTTTTTCTGCAACAGGCTTTTTTACCGCTTTGCTGGAACCGTTATTTTTAAGAATACGTATCGTATTTGCAGAACTGCTTCTCGGAATTTTAGCTATATCGGGTATTTATATCATTTTTGATTTCCATCCGCAATATAAACTGGGAATCATTTTCGGGATCATTTCTGCATTGGGCAGTGCCATTTTTCCAATAATGAACAAACAACTGCTTAAACGTTTCACACCCCGGATTCTCACTTTTTATGAACTGGGAAGCGGCCTGGTTATATTAACATTATTGCTGCCGGCTTATCTTTTGTTTTACCCGGCTGTTTATTTTTTACCTACACTTTCAGATTGGGGTTGGTTACTGATACTGGCTGTTTTGTGTACAGTAGTGAGTTTCGATCTTCAGCTCAATGCATTGAAAAAGATCTCTGCTTTTACAGCAAACCTGACCTATAACCTGGAACCTGTTTATGGAATTATTCTTGCGTTTATTTTTTTCCGGGAAAACAAGTTGTTCCACAATGAATTCTATATAGGACTTGGATTGATTTTGCTGGCAATTTTATTACAGATGTGGCGGGTTATCAGGCATCATAAATAAGCCCAGTATTGATTTTTTTTGCTGGTAACTGTCGTATTTTTTTCTTCTTTTATATTTGCAAAGTATTTATCACAAATAAATGATCTCAGATTCAACCTTGGCAAAGGCGCTGAACATGGCACTTACACCACAATATTTTTCTTTGGATAATTTTACCGCTTTTTCCATTTTTGGTTTATCAGCTTGATCCACTTTAATTCTGTATGTGATCATTACATCTTTATAGATCTTTGGGTGTTCATCAGTAAGCCCGGCACTTACATCTATTGAAAAGTTGCTGAAATCCACTTTCATTTTATTGAGAATGGAAACCACATCAATACCCGTACATCCGGCAAGTGAAGCCAGCATGAGCCTTTTTGGGCTTGGGCCTTCATCATTCCCGCCGCCTTCAATATTGGTATCTGTAATCAGTGTATGTCCGTTAATACTGGCTTTAAATGCCATTCCGTGTGTAAAAGCTGCACTGATTTGATGTGTATCCATAATTTGTAGATTTAAAAACGTTTTTTTTAGTTACAAAAATACTTGAATTCTAAGGTTTTAAGGTACTTTCTTTGGTTCATTCAGCATTTAAAAGACAGATACAAATATCCATTATTCATTATCCATTTTCCATTAACCTGTATCATGTATCCTCATTCCACTATCCCCATTCTTTCCCTATTTTTACAAATTCCGAAAAAGATATAAAAATTCTGAATTTAAATCAGTTAATATCCTTACCTTTGCCGTCCAAAAATAAGGAATATGGCCAGAGTATGTCAGGTTACAGGAAAGAAGCCAATTACAGGTAATAAGGTTTCTCACTCAAATATTAAAACAAAGCGCAGGTTTTTACCAAATTTGCAGACCAAGCGTTATTTCTTGGCAGAAGAAGATAAATGGGTAACCATGAAGGTTTCATCCGAAGCGATCAGGACCATTAACAAGAATGGTTTATATTCTGTAGTTAAACAATTGCGTGCTGACGGAGTAAAAATTTAATCAGCGTTTTTAAAAAAATAATAAAATGGCAAAGAAAGGAAACAGGGTACAGGTAATTTTGGAGTGTACTGAGCACAAGACCAGTGGTCAGCCAGGTACAAGCCGTTACATCTCTACCAAAAACAAAAAAAATACCCCGGAGCGTCTGGAGTTAAAAAAATTCAACCCGATTCTTAAAAAAGTTACTGTTCATAAAGAAATAAAATAATAAACCAATTTGGTGATTTGAAGATGTGCCAATCAGGCTTACATTTTCAAATTTTCAAATTTTCAAATCAGAAAAATGGCAAAAGCAGCTAAAACCGCGATTAAGACCAAAGACCAGAAAGCAGCAGCGGATGCTAAAAACTGGACCAAAGTAATTAAGACTGTACGTAGCCCGAAATCAGGCTCTTACACTTTTAAAGAAGCGATCGTTCACAAGGATAAGATCAAAGAATTTCTGGCTAACTAAGTTTTCAGAAATGAAATAAATTAATAAAAGCTGTTCTGTTTATTCAGAATGGCTTTGTTTGTTTAAGGAAATGGCGAATTGTAATTTCTTGTAAAAAGCGAAAACATGGGGCAGATGATTTCATTCCAGGCAAAACCATCCAGCATCCTGTATCTTGCATCCTGTTTCCCACATCATTAACCAACAATCATTAATCATGGGCATCTTCGATAAATTATTTGGTAAAAAAGAGCAGCAGCAATCGCTTGACCAGGGCCTGCAAAAGACAAGGGAGGGTTTTTTTGGCAAGCTTACAAAGGCCATTGCCGGAAAAAGCACGGTGGATGAAGAAGTGCTTGATGAAGTAGAGCAAGCGCTTGTTGGCGCAGATGTTGGCATAGAAACAACCGTTAAGATCATCGAAAGGCTGGAAAAACGTGTTGCAAAAGATAAATACCTGAATACAAAAGAACTGAACAGCATATTGAAGGAGGAGATACAGAATGTGCTGGTTACTTCAGATGCCGACAAAAGTTACATCAATTACGAATTGCCTGCAACACACAAGCCTCATATCATGCTGGTGGTTGGTGTAAACGGCGTTGGAAAAACGACCACGATCGGTAAACTGGCACATAATTTTTCTTTGGCAGGAAAATCAGTTTTGCTTGGCGCTGCTGATACATTCCGGGCTGCGGCAGTTGACCAACTAACCATCTGGAGCGAAAGGGCAAATGTTCCGATTGTAAAAAAAGAGATGGGCAGCGATCCCGCTTCTGTAGCATACGATACGGTTATAAGCGGTGTTTCCCGCAATGTAGATGTAATACTAATAGATACGGCAGGCAGGTTGCATAATAAACTTCACCTGATGGATGAACTCAGTAAAATAAAAAGAGTTATTCAGAAAGTGATACCTGATGCACCTCACGAAGTATTGCTTGTATTGGATGGCAGTACGGGCCAAAATGCCCTGGAGCAGGCAAAACATTTTACGGCTGCAACGGAGGTAACAGCATTGGCAATTACTAAATTAGACGGCACAGCAAAAGGCGGCGTGGTATTGGCAATTGCAGACCAGTTCAAAATACCTGTTAAGTTCATAGGGGTTGGTGAAAAAGCAACGGATCTGCTGGTTTTTGATAAACAACAGTTTGTAGAAGGTTTATTCCATTTGGCATAAAAAAGAAGGAACCCCTAAGAATAGGGGCTCCGTTTACCAAAACTAACTGCTTATGAGAAATTCTTATTTTTCGTTTGTTAATATAAAGTACGTAAACATTCCCCAGATTGGTTGTTAAGAAATGGCCAATACTTTAAAAACGTGCTGTTAAAGAAAGTTCTCTATAAAATTATTTATCCGAAGGTTTTTATAAGTAATACAACCATACCATACAACACAGTTGATATGAAAATGCCCTTAGCGGTATTGTCTTTGGCCGAATTAATATAGATCGTGAACAACAATGCGTTCAGCAGCAGCGAAAGAGTGAGTGCTACAGAAAGTGTTTTATGCCCCGGTTCCAGCCTCATGAAATCATATGTTTCCCTGTAAGTGAATATCCCGAACTTATAAATCTTAAACAAGATAATTCCTAATATGGGAGCTATCAGTCCAAGTATGAAACCCAGGGTGATACTGTCTTTCTTAAAGATCATTTGAAAATTTTACTTTTTTCCAGTTGTTTTTTCAGGGTATAATTGGTGAGGTCGAATTGTACGGGTACCACGCTGGCATAATTGTGTTGCAGTGCCCATACATCGGTGTCTTTCCCTTTATCAAAGTTTACAAATTCACCGGTAAGCCAGTAGTATTTTTTACCATGGGGATCGAGGCGTTCATCAAAGTCTTCTTCATATTTTGCATAAGCCTGCCTGCAGATCTTGATGCCCTGAATTTCTGAAGGCGGCACGGCCGGGATATTTACATTCAGCAGCAGGTGCTTATCCATTTTACCCTCCAGTAATTTCTTTACTATTTTGGTAACGATCATTCGGGAAGCAGTAAAATCAGCTTCATAACGGTAATCCAGCAACGAAAATCCGATACTTGGGATTCCTTCAATAGATGCTTCCATGGCCGCCGACATGGTGCCGCTATAAATCACATTGATTGAATGATTGGCACCGTGGTTAATACCACTAAGGCAAAGGTCGGGTTTGCGGTGCAGCACCTTATCAACTGCCAGTTTCACGCAATCAACAGGTGTTCCGGATGTTTGCCAGGCTTCAATATCGCCAAAAAGATTCATCTTATTCAGCCGCAGGGGTGAACCGATTGTAATGGCGTGTCCCATTCCGCTTTGTGGTTTATCAGGAGCAACTACCACCACTTTCCCCAGGTCTTTTACTGCTTCTACCAAATTTCGTATACCCGGAGATGTTATATCGTCATCATTGGTAATAAGGATTACAGGTTTTTGTTTCTTTTTAGTCATATTTATTTCCTTGATATTATCCTGTTAATTAATTGAACCACCTGAATAATGGCCTGGCTATTTCTGCCCGGAAAGACCAGGGGATTGCAGCCAGGATCAGTAAAAGTGCAAAACCTGCATAAATGAGTGCTTTTTTATGTTTGGATGAATCAGCAACTGCTTTTTTTACAGCGGTTCTGCCCACATGAACAAGTATCCAGGCAATGATCATCATCAGGCTGTGTTCCACGGTAAAAAAACGATCAACCGGATTTTTCATAACTGGTCCCATTCCTCCTTTCAGTTTGTCGAACCAGGAGTTTGAAAAATACAAAACCAGCCCAAGCAGCAACTGTATGTCGCAAAAAATCATAAATAACAGGTTACTCCTGTTATCGCCGGCATTGTAAGGCCGCTTGTTCATTAAGCCGGTAATGGCATTCATGATTGTCCATAATCCGAAAAGCAAAATTGCCCAGCGAAGTACATTGTGAAATATCAATACTGTTTGCATGTTATTAATTTGCAGCAAAAATAAGCACTGTAAAGTTAAAATATGATATTACCTGCCTATGGGTATTACCAATGAAAGTTTTAATTGCCTGGTGCTGTTTTTTGAATAGTTGCCATTAATGCCGGGAATGGAAATGCGATCGGAAGTAGATTTTAATTTAAGTTTCCTGGCCTGCCTTTTAAGATCAGATGCTTTATTGGAAAAAACAATACTGGTCAGTGCAACACCTAAGCCAACTACAGCAGCAGCGGCGCCTACCACAATCTCCGTAGTATATTTTCTGGCAGGGATTTCGGTATAGTTTCCGTTATTATCAAAAATATATTCCGGTTCTGCGATCTCATTTTGCAACAAACCGTAAATCAATGTACCAATTCCAGCTGCAGCAATCACCGGCCCGGTTGCAACCATGATAGTACTGGTTGTTCTTGCCCTGCGGGATTTTTGCATCAATTCGTCATAAGTTCCTGTTTCCTGGGCAAAGGAAGCGAAAGCAATCATTGATAAAGCCAAAAATGCGAGTGTTTTTTTCATTTGTAAGTTTTGTGATAAAGATAAATGAATATTACAATACGGTGTATAAGTGCTATATAAGATTCATAAATTAATATCATAAAGCGGGTATTATCACGTCAATGTAATGATGCTGCGTATAATCGGATTCAATTATTTAGACCTCTGTTTTTTTTGTTGACATCCTCGTTATCATTGAGTCAACAAAAGGTACACCTACAAACATCATCCACGGAACTAACGAAATGGTTAGTAAAAATGTGCGCTGATACAAAGGCAGAACTGATAGTTGTGCACCAAACAGATAAAGAAACAATGTGATGGAGGGATAGATTACCACCCAAATCTTGAGGGAAGCAATCAATTTCATTTTTGTTTTCATACAATTATTTTGATGTGTATTATTTTAATCAGGAGCAAAATTAATAATTGATTCAACTACTTTCACAGGACAAAAATGGAGATATACCGCACTGAATTAAAATTCCTATTTAAGTCTTTTTGAAACGATACTATGAATTTCTTCATTGTAAAACCTTTTAAATAGATGATATTTGGAATATACAATACCGTTGTAAAAACCACAAGCTTCGGAAGGAGATTAGCATTTACTTGTTGATTTAAATTCACATGGAGTCAGTAATCTGGAGAACTTCGAAATCTACCTGCAAATTCTTATTATTACCAGGCGGAAAGTATGAATCGTTTAAAGGGGTTCTTTGAATTGCTATATTCAATTGCTCAATATATTTTTATGCCTTTACAGATTTTGTATTGGGTTTCTATTACAGATGAATTAAACCCATGTGCAGTTTTTGGTAACAGGTAATATTTCTTTGCAGGCGCTTTTATACTGTTAAAATAGTTTCTTGTTGATTCTTTTGGTGTAAGCAAGTCTTCCATACCCTGGATAAAATACACCGGAATTTTAAAATTGGTATTTTCTTTAAGTAAGTTTACAGATGTTCTCATTGGCGTAATTTCTAATCGTTTATCACCAACATAATTAACAAAGGAATAATCATCTCCATCACTACGGTTTTGGTTGTCTATTGCATTATCATAAGATGGGTGTAAAACAAACCATGCATCTGGTGCAGGCAAAGAATATAGCTGTTCGTATTTTTTTACAATCCTGAATAACTTACCTGTGTTTTTTGCTTCAGTATAAGGAGGAACACCCAGCTTTTTTAGTATGCCTAATGAAGCCGTATCTTTATTTTTTTCAGCCAACAGATTCACTTTATTGTAAAGTTGTAAATCGTTGGAAGGATTGGTAATTTGTGAATGTCCGATATATGCATAAAACAGTTCCGGGTTTTTGGCAGCCATTTTTACTCCAAGTACAGAACCCCAGGAAGTTCCGAACAGAATGATTTTTTTCTTAACTAAATATTTTAAAAGGTATTCAGACAATTCAATGCCATCTGCAACCATTTGCTCAAGTGATAAAGGATTTGATCTTAAAAATTCCGGTGTTAATTCCTCCGGGGCAGTGCGGCCATAGGTTTTACCAGTTCCTCTCTGGTCCCATTGCACAATAATAAAATCTTTTTCCCAATCCTTATAAAGAGTAGCAGAATATGGGCTAATCGGGCTTCCCGGGCCACCATGCAGGAATAAAATGACTGGCCTTGTACTTTCTCCATGAATGGTTACCCATTGTTCAATACCATTGATCTTAATAAAATTTTCTTCGTGAATTATCTTGTTCGGATTTACACTTTTCTGGCAGGTATCCTCTTTTGCAAATAAAAATACAGGAAAAATAAGCAGAAGGATCAGGACAAATGTTTTCTGCATGTACGAAATGATTTTAAAAGCAGTGCTTTTTTTCATTTGATTGAATTATAGTTTGAAAAAAAGAATTAATAGTTGAAAAGGTTTATAAAATTTTTTTCATGGCATTTCTACCATTGTTTCATATTCTTTTATTTCTTTAGCATCCACAGGTAATCCGGGTAACTATAACAGGAGCGATTTAACTAACTGAAATAGAAGTTAACAAAAATAAAGCAATCTTGTTATCGCCAAATCTCAAATTACTGATTGCAAAAAATAATATAAAATAAATTTTGCAGAACTAATTTATTTAGTATATTTGTGCTAATCAAATTAGTTTAGTTATGTCCAGAGCCGGATTAAATCTAAAATACCTGCGCAAACTCCGTGGTTGGACGCAGGAAGAATTTGCCAATAAGTTAAGTATCAAGCGATCGCTGATCGGTGCCTATGAAGAAGAACGGGCAGATCCCAGGCTGGATGTGCTGGAGATCGTTGCGGATATGTTTAAATTAAGTCTCGACGAATTACTGTTACAGGATGTTAGCAACAGCAACCAGGCCGGTAACAGTTACCTGGCTAAACGAAGACAGCAGAAGATGATGTCGGCAGACAGGAACCTGATACATTTTGTTCCTGTGAAAGCCGCAGCAGGCTACCTGGCAAGTTATGCAGATACAGAGTTTATAGATGAACTGAATACATTCACCTTACCCATGCTCACCGGCGGAAATTACCGGGCATTTGAAATCATCGGTGACAGTATGTTGCCTACACCAAGTGGCAGTATCATTGTTGGCGAAAAAGTAGAATCAATGGATGAGGTGAAGAATAACCTGGCATATATCGTTGTCAGCCGCAATGAAGGGATCGTTTACAAAAGGATTGTAAAGAGCAACCGCAGTAAAAACAAGGTTTCTCTTGTAAGCGATAACCCAAGTTACCAGCCTTACCAGGTAAATACAGAAGATATTGTTGAATTATGGCAGGCCCAGGTTGTAATAGGCAAAGTTGCACAACAACAAAGGTGGGATGTAAACTCGCTGGCAAATCTTGTTAATAACTTACAGGACCAGGTTAGCACTTTAAAAAAGAAAATGAATTAAACTGCATAATTAAATTCATAACCTTAGCAAACAGACACATCGATTAATAATTAAAAACACATGTTATGATCAAATTACAGATTATCGGCAATTTAGGTGCCGATTGCATTCAGAAAGAAATTAATGGCAAGACCGTCATTAACTTCAATGTAGCACATTCAGAAAAATACAAGGATGCCCAGGGAAATCCTAAAGAAAGAACCACTTGGGTAAATTGTGCATACTGGACAGACAGGACCGCCGTAGCCCAGTATCTTACAAAAGGGAGAACAGTATATGCTGAAGGTTCACCGGAAGCGGAAGCTTATACTAATAAAGACGGTCAGCCGGCATCCACTTTACGCATGCGGGTGCAAACCGTACAATTATTAGGTGGTAATACAGAATTGCAGGGTAATACAGGCAATAATTACAACCAGGGAAATGTAACAAATGCAGGATCATCAACTGCTCCTGTTGTAAAATCTCAACCTGCATTGCAAAATGCACCTGTAGAGGATGACCTTCCTTTTTAAAAAATGAGTCATTATTAAATTAACTTAGCTTCTCCTAAAGAGAAGCTTTTTTTATACACTCATTTCTGAATAATGAAAATTAATATAACAATCCTGTTTGCATTTTTAATGAACCTGCATACACTTGCACAGCAAAATTATGTACAGTATGTAAACCCTTTTATCGGAACCGGTGGCCATGGGCATACTTATCCGGGTGCTACCGTGCCGCATGGAATGGTTCAGCTAAGCCCCGATACCAGGCTGGATGGATGGGATGGTTGCGGAGGATATCATTATTCAGATAGTTTTATATATGGCTTTTCTCATACTCATTTAAGCGGAACAGGTGTTAGTGATTATGGCGATATTCTCCTGATGCCTATGAATGGCGCTCCTTCACCTGATAATAAGATTTATGGTTCATCTTTCTCTCATACCAATGAAAAAGCAGCAGCCGGTTATTACAATGTTAAACTGGATGATGATAATATAAATGCCGAATTCACAGCCACAGAAAGAGTAGGGATGCACCATTATACATTCTCATCTTCAACCGGCAATAACTTGATACTTGACCTGAAACACCGTGATGAGGTATTGGAATCTTTTTTAAATATAGAAGACAGCGTTACCATAACGGGATTGCGTAGGAGCAAAGCATGGGCCACCAATCAATATGTTTTTTTTGTGATTAAATTCTCTCAGCCTTTTTTTAAAAGCGGTATTTGGAATGATAATATACTAACAGAGGGCCAGCCAGCTGCTTCTTCAAAGAACCTGAAAGCATTTTTTCAGTTTATGCCAAATAGTTCAAATGATTTGTATGTTAAAGTAGCCATCTCACCGGTAAGTATTGAAGGTGCAAAGAAAAATATGTTAACAGAAATGCCGGAATGGGATTTTGAAATAATTAAGGCAGAAGCTACACAGAAATGGGAAACAGAATTGAGCAGGATAGATATCCGTTCTGAAGATCCCGATAAGTTAAAAATATTTTATACAGCCTTGTATCATACTGCCATTGTTCCAAATATAAATATGGATGTTGACGGACAATATCGTGGAATGGACAATAAGATACATACTGCAAACGGGTTTACCTATTATTCTGTTTTCTCGCTGTGGGATACTTACCGTGCCGCACACCCGCTTTATACAATTATTGACCGAAAAAGAACCCTTGATTATATAAAGACCTTCCTGGTGCAGTACCAGCAAGGAGGACGTTTACCCGTTTGGGAACTGGCCAGTTGCGAAACGGATTGCATGATCGGTTACCACAGCATTCCGGTAATTGTAGATGCCTATGTGAAAGGGATTACAGATTTTGATACCAGGCTGGCCCTGGAAGCCATGAAAAAGAGTGCAAACTGGAACCATTTGGGGCTCCCATCCTATATAAAAAACGGCATGATAGAAGTGGATGATGAGGCAGAGAGTGTGAGTAAAAACCTGGAATATGCTTACGACGACTGGTGTATTTCAGTTTTTGCTAAACTTACCGGAAATATGAATGATCACAAAACGTATTCCAGGCGGGCTCAATATTATAAAAACATACTCGATACAAAGTCAGGATTCATGCGCCCCCGGAAAAACGGTGACTGGATCAGCCCATTCGATCCAAGGGAGGTAAACAATCATTTTACCGAAGCAAACAGCTGGCAATATTCGTTCTATTTTCCGCAGGATATAAAAGGGTATTTGCAATTGACTGGAGGTGCAAAAAAACTGGAAAAGAAACTGGATGATTTGTTCAATGCGCCATCTCAAACAACCGGCAGAGATCAAAGTGATATAACCGGGCTGATAGGTCAATATGCCCATGGCAATGAACCCAGTCATCATATTGCTTACTTGTATAATTACACAGGTTCGGCGCATAAAACACAATACCTGGTAAATAAAGTGCTGACAGAAATGTACAAAAATGCACCGGATGGGTTAATCGGAAATGAAGATTGCGGACAAATGAGTGCATGGTATGTTTTGAGTTCATTGGGTTTTTACCCGGTAACACCAGGATCTGGTCAGTATATGATCGGTAGCCCTTTATTTCCACTGGCTACCATTAACCTGGAAAACGAAAAAGCTTTTATCATTAATTCACCCGGAGCAGGTGAACGTAATTTTTATATTCAACAGGCATTGTTAAGTACAACTGCCTCATTGAAGCCTGCCAAATGGGATTCTGCTTATCTGAAGCACAGTGATATTGCCAATGGCGGACTGATAACATTTATGATGGGCGATAAACCTGCCTCAATTTTTTCTTCACCTGTAAAAGATATGGTGCCACCTGTAAAAGCTGAGTTGAAAATCGTACTCAATCCGGTAATTAACGGTGCAGGTATGCCATTTAAAGGAACAAAAAGAATAAGTATTACATCAGCTGAAAAAGATGTACGTATTTTTTATACGACGGATGGAACAGAACCAGGTGCAAAAAGCAGGTTGTATGTATCACCCTTGGTTGTTAACAGGTCAGTGGTTGTTAAAGCCATCGCCATAAATAAAAAAGGCATCAAAAGTTTTGTTACAACTGGTGTTTATAAAAGAATTCCGCACAACTGGACAGTGCAGTATAATACAAACTATGAACAACAATATGATGGCGGGGGAACTGACGGGCTGATTGATGGCATACGCGGAACCGTTAACTGGCGTAAAGGTAACTGGCAGGGATACCAGCTAACAGATATGGATGTTATCATAGACCTGAAGATTGTGCG
>JAGPDJ010000314.1 GCA_018057635.1 Ferruginibacter sp.
ACTATCAACAATATCCTGTTGATTTTTGAAAGCTTCAAACAAGTCATCTTCTTTAACAAGACTTATGTAATTATCAAAATAGGGTGGATATGTTCCTTTAACCGGACGTGACATAAAATAAAAATTAGTGTAAAAAAAATGCCGCAGGTGCTTTTAAGAAATAGCAACCTGCGGCAAGTTAAAAATATTATTTGAGTTATCAACCCATTTTTGTTTTCTTCACTTTAGATTTTGGTAAAGTGGATTTAGGCTTTTCTGTTTTGATGGTACCAGCCAGTTTAACTGCTTCATAAGCATTTAGCAGGCCGCCAGTTTTACTAATATCGCTCAGGGATACTTTTTCATCTGTACCTGGCAGGTTAACTTTTTCAGTAGGAGCAACTGCCGATTTTTCAATAACAAATTTCAATTGTTGCGGAGTTAAATTTGGGTAATGCTGCAATATCAAAGCTGCAACACCGGCAACAACAGGGCATGCCATGCTGGTTCCACTGGCATTTCCGTAGGTATTGCCACCAGGAATGGTAGAATAAATACCAACACCCGGAGCAAAAACATCAACTTCTGCTTTTCCATAATTACTGAATGAAGCAGTAAGACCACCGTTATTCATATTACCACTGGCTCCAACTGTGATCACATTATTAGCCCTTCCTTTTCCGTCCCTGTAAATAGGGTTGGGGTAATTATCAGCTGTATCAACATTTTTTGCATCGTTACCTGCTGCATGAACCAATAAAACACCTTTGCTTTCAGCATAACGGAAAGCATCATCAACCCAATGTTTTTCAGGAGAAAAATCTTTTCCAAAACTCATGCTGATTATTTTTGCTCCGTTATCAACTGCATAGCGTATGGCATATGCAATGTCTTTGTCGTGTTCATCACCATCCGGAACTGCACGCAAAGCCATGATGCGCACATTGTCTGCCACACCATCAACACCTTTGTCGTTATTCCTTGCTGCAGCAATGATACCGGCACAATGTGTACCATGGAATGATGTTTCAGCCATGATATCGTTGTTGCCATAACTGCGGTCATTGAAATTGCTTTCGTCATCTCCAACTATATCTTTCCTGTATTCTTTTGGCGGGTTCTTTTTTGCATCATCTTTTTTTACTTCACCTTCAATATAACCTTTCAGTCCATCCAGGAATTCAGTGTTTTTCTGGTCCATGGCTTCATTGCCTTTCATCAGGTTAAGCAAGGTGGTCTTTGCCTTGGTATCATCTGAATTTTGTGGTTTGAATGCATCCAGGTCGTTACCGGTGTATTCGGTTTTTCCCATCGCGATCTTCAACAGGCTGTCGCTTTTAATCAGGTTTGACTGGATTCTCTTAAGCATGACCAGTTGCGCATTGTTATCTTTGTCACCATCACCAATGGTTTTTAATTTTGCTTTCTTAAAAGTAATATATTCTTCTTTTTCCGCTTTACTTAAACTGGCTTCATCAACGGTTTTTCCATCCCATTTTGGTTTCAGGTTATAATAAACACGGGCGGCTTCGTAACTGTCTTCCTTTACATTGCGACCGTCTTTGCCTCCTAGAAAATTCCATCCATGAATATCATCTATGTAACCATTCTTGTCATCATCTTTACCATTTCCCGGGATTTCTTTTGGATTAGTCCACAAAACCGGTTTCAGGTCTTCATGCAAAGTATCAATGCCGCTATCAATTACGGCTACGATCACCCGGTTGTTTTTCAGATTTTTAGATTTCAAAAGCGTATATGCTTTATCCAGGCTGATGCCGTTATACCCGGTTTCGGCAGCATCCAGGTGATGCCAGTTGTTTGGCACCTTTACTTTTTCTTTTTTACCAGCTTCATCTTGTGCAAATGCCGTTCCGCTGAAAAGTAAAGCAGCTAAAAAAAGTTTAGAAATTTTGTTCATAGTTTATTTTTTATATGTTAAAGCGAAAATAGGCATAATCCGTTCATTCCATTAACCGTTCATAGAGTATTAGCGAAAATTTATAAATCAAATTTTATGCCCTGGGCAAGTGGTAATTTATCTGTATAATTGATGGTATTGGTCTGCCTGCGCATGTATACTTTCCAGGCATCGCTGCCGCTCTCCCTTCCGCCGCCGGTTTCTTTTTCACCACCAAATGCTCCGCCGATCTCTGCACCGGATGTACCGATATTCACATTGGCAATACCACAATCACTTCCTCCCTGGGAAAGAAATTGTTCTGCTTCCCGCAGGTTATTGGTCATAACAGCAGATGACAAACCTTGTGGCACAGCATTTTGAAGTGCAATTGCCTCATCCATTGTTTTATACTTCATAATATATAAAATAGGGGCAAAAGTTTCGTGCTGCACTATTTCCCATTGATTTTTAGCTTCAGCAATACAAGGTTTTACATAACAGCCGCTTTCATATCCCTTACCTTTAAGAACACCGCCTTCTACCAGGAAGTTTCCACCGGAAGCCTTACATTTTTCTATGGAAGCGAGGTATAAATTCACCGCATCTTTATCAATGAGCGGGCCTACATGGTTTTTTTCATTCAATGGGTTTCCGATCTTCAGTTGTTTGTAAGCATTTACCAGGCTGTCGCGGAATTTATTGTAGATTTTTTCATGAATGATCAATCGCCTGGTGCTGGTGCAACGCTGGCCGGCTGTACCTACAGCTCCGAAAACAGCTGCAACCAGTGCAATATTCAGGTCTGCATCTTTAGATATGATGATGGCATTATTACCACCCAGTTCAAGCAGGCTTCGTCCAAGACGCTGGCCAACGGCAGCTCCAACAGATTTGCCCATCCGGGTGCTTCCGGTAGCTGATATCAACGGAATCTTTGTATCGCTGCTCATCCATTCACCTACCTCACGGTCGCCGATTATAAGGCAACTAACGCCTTCGGGTACATGATTTTTTTTAAATACGGTTTGTATGATCTTCTGGCAGGCAATACCGCACAACGGAGCTTTTTCGCTGGGTTTCCAGATGGCAACATCACCGCAAACCCACGCCAGCATACTGTTCCAGCTCCATACAGCTACAGGGAAATTGAATGCTGAAATGATACCTACTATTCCAAGCGGATGGTATTGTTCATACATCCGGTGGCCGGGTCTTTCGCTGTGCATGGTAAGGCCATGTAACTGTCGGGAAAGGCCAACGGCAAAATCACATATATCTATCATTTCCTGTACTTCGCCCATGCCTTCCTGTAAGCTTTTGCCCATTTCATAACTTACCAGTTTACCCAGGTCTGTCTTATATTTTCTCAGCTCTTCTCCAACCTGGCGAACCACTTCGCCTCTTTTGGGTGCAGGCCAGTTGCGCCATTCAGTAAAAGCCTGTTCTGCTTTTTTTACAACGGTTTCATAAGCTGTCCAGTCTGCTGCAATTACAGAACCGATCAGTTTTCCATCAACGGGAGAAAATGAAGCTATTTTTTCTCCTTTGGTTTTTATCCAGGTGTTTCCTGTAGATACCCCGGGGTTAAGGGCATTTATACCTAACGCTTTTAAAAATTCCATGGTTGGTTTATTTTATGTTGAATATTTGCGGATGCAAGTTAGTGAAATGCGGGGGAAATAGGTGAGGGATGGAGGATACAAGTTACAAGGTGCAGGATGCAGGATACAAGATGCTGGATACAGGATAAAAGATGCAGGAAAGCTTAGTCCGGAATAAATTTCAAAGTTAAATGTCTTTATCTCATATCTTGTATCCGGTATCTGCTCAATACTGTTCCTTCTCATTAGGGAAATCACTGCT
>JAGPDJ010000315.1 GCA_018057635.1 Ferruginibacter sp.
AACTGATGGAAGATAAAAAAGCAGTTCTAATTGAAAGAATCAAGAATGTAATTATAGAAATGGTTCATCATTCAGATGAAGTGATCAAGGTCAATTTTTCGCATTACCTGAGTGAAAAGATGAATTACGATTATACATACCTCGCCAATTTATTTTCCGAAGTACAGGGACTAACGATAGAACAGTTCATCATCTCACATAAAATTGAGCGAATCAAAGAACTCATCATTTATGGCGATCTTAATATTACAGAAATTGCCTGGAAGCTGAACTACAGCAGTGTAGCTCATTTATCTAACCAGTTTAAGAAAATGACAGGATTAGCGCCATCTCACTTTAAGGGATTAAAAGGTAAAAGACGCAGCCCGTTAGAAGAAATAGGCAATTCTGAAGAAACAAGTGAAGTAATAGACGTATAAATTTATAATTATCAAACAGCATGAAATTTATTTCTGAAAAAAATAGTGCCCGCTTTAATTTAACCGCTGCATTGATACTCCTGTCAGCACTGATTTACTTTAACAATAAAATAAATCGGGAACTGATATTCCTGGCATTGATAATTTCTATAGCAAGCTTTTTCCTGCTTTTGCATTTTTTTATCATCAATACGAAATTCAGGCACAAAGAATTTGATTTTTTTACAGCATCCAATAATATACAGGCAAGGTATTCCCACAGCCTGATTGAAGCCAGCCTCGACCCGTTGATAACAATCAATACAGCAGGCAAAATAACCGGCTTAAATGAAGCAACAGTTAGTATAACCGGGAAAGAACGGGAAGAACTGATTGGTTCCGATTTCTTTGAATATTTCACCGAACCGCAAAAAGCCAGTGAAGTATATGAGAAAGTTTTTGCAGAAGGTTCCATTTCAGATTACCCTTTAACGCTAAGACACAAAGATGGAAAACTAACCGAAGTATTGTTTAACGGATCTGTATATAAAGATGAAAATGGTATAGTACTTGGCGTGGTGATTGTTGCACGCAACATTGCAAAACAAAAATGGGCAAAAGACCTGTTGTCTGCCAATAAAGAACTGGCCCAGCAAAACATAGAAAAGGCAAAACAGGATATTGAAAATAAAGAACTGGAAAAATTGAGCTTTTCTTTGAAATCTGCTTCACAATATTCACTCAGCCTGATAGAAGCCAGCCGTGACCCCATGTTCACCATTTCTATAGCAGGAAAGATAACCGACATGAACAATGCCACATTAAAAGTTACCGGCGTAACCAGGGAACAAATGATTGGAACAGATTTTATAGCCTATTTCACAAATCCTGTTAAAGCACGCAATGGATATGAAGAAGTATTTACAAAAGGGTTTGTAGTAGATTACCCGTTAACCATTATGGATGGAGTTTTGACTGATGTGCTGTTTAACGGATCTGTTTATAAAGATAATAATGGGAATATTATTGGTGCTGTAGTTGTAGCAAGAGATATCACTGTTCAAAAAAGAATAGAAAAAGAATTATCTGAAGCCATTGTATTTGCAGAACTGGCAACAACCATTGCAGAAGAAGCTAAAACAAAAGCGGAGCATGCCACCAAAATAGCTGTAGATGCTGTTAAAGCAAAACAGCAGTTCCTGTCGAATATGAGCCATGAGATTCGCACACCCATGAATGCTATAATTGGTTTTACAAAAGTTGTGCTGCGAACAGAACTTACTTCAAAACAAAGAGATTACTTAAATGCTATTAAAGTAAGCGGTCATTCAATGATCGTGCTGATAAACGACATACTTGATCTTGCAAAAGTAGATGCAGGCAAAATGACTTTTGAAGAAATTCCTTTTAAAATGGAAGCTTCTATATCTGCCATGATCCATTTATTTGAAGCAAAGATCCATGAAAAAAATCTGACACTTATCAAAGATTATGATGCCAATATTCCAAAAGTGTTATCGGGCGATCCGGTAAGACTGCACCAGGTTATTTTAAACATGATGAGTAATGCAGTAAAATTCACTTCAGCGGGAAATATTACCGTTAAAGTTCTATTACTGCATGAAGATGAAAAAAATGTAACCATAGAATTTGCCATAACAGATACCGGCATAGGCATACCGGAAAATAAATTAGATACTATTTTTGAAAATTTTCAGCAGGCCAGCAGCGGTACAACCAGGCTATATGGAGGCACCGGGCTTGGGCTTGCTATAGTAAAACAATTGGTGGAAGCCCAGGGAGGAAATATTCATGTAACCAGCAAACAACATGAAGGTTCAACTTTTTGTTTCAGGTTAAACTTTAAAAAAACAGCTGCAATGGCAGAACAGGAATCTGAGATCATAGAAATGAATATTAAAAATGAAGGCATCAGGGTATTGGTTGTAGAAGATATTGCATTAAACCAGCTGTTGATGAAAACACTGCTGGATGATTTTGGTTTTGAACCAACAATTGCATCCAATGGAAAAATAGCCATCGAAAAACTGGAGGAAAATTCATACGATGTTATATTAATGGATCTTCAAATGCCGGAAATGAACGGGTTTGAAACAACAGAATACATCCGCACCAAAATGAATGCTGATATACCAATCATTGCTTTAACAGCTGATGTTACCACTACCGACCTGGCAAAATGCAAAGCAGTAGGCATGAATGATTACCTCGCAAAACCGGTTGATGACAGGCTTTTGTACAGTAAAATCATCAGCATGGTTAAGAAACCGGGAATTAATCATACAATTAAAAACGAAAGCATGCCAGCACAAACATCAGTTATAAACATGGATTACCTGAAGCAGCACAGTAAATCAAATATTGGTTTGATGGAAGAAATGATCAAACTGTACCTGCAGCAAACGCCGGTTTTACTGGCAGTTATGAAACAAAGCCTGGAAACAAAAGACTGGAAATCTTTAAAGGCGGCTGCTCATAAAACAATCCCTTCATTTAGTATTGTGGGTATAAACAATGAATATGAAGACATGGCCAGGAAAGTACAGGAGTATGCTGACAAAAATGAACATATAGACGAAATACCAGCGCTTGTTAATGCAATTGATCAGGTTTGCTTACAGGCATGTGCCGAACTTGAAAATGAGTTATTACAACTTAAAATTCTAACCCATGAATAACGATAAAATAAATATTTTCCTTGTAGATGATGACGCCCTTTACCTGAAAGTACTTGAAAATGAATTTCTTGAGCATGCTGATTTTAATATCTTAACATTTCCCACCGGTGAGCTTTGTATACAAAATCTCTCACAAAACCCGGATCTAATCATTTTAGATTATTACCTGGATGGCATTTACGATAAAGCGATGAACGGCCTGGACACACTTGATAAAATAAAACTGATCAACCCCGAAATACCTGTAGTGATATTATCTGCCCAGGATAAAATAGAAGTGGCTGTAAACTGCATGCATCGCCAGGCTTATGATTATGTGGTAAAAAGTGAAACCGCTTTTCTACGCCTCCAAAAAATAATCACTTCTATATTTATGAACAGGAAACTAACAAAGGAATTAAACTGGTATATGGAACGAATGTAATATCTGCTACAGTTAACGTTGAAATAAAAATGGTATAAACATCACAACAGAAATGTGAGAATTATATAACTAATTACCAGAGTTATGTAATGTATCCTGCTACATCAGGCTGAACTTTACAAAAATAAATTAAAACTTAACTTATGCCTTTACTTACAATTTTACTGGTACTCGTTGTTGTTGGCGTTATTTTATGGCTTGTGAACAGTTTTATTCC
>JAGPDJ010000316.1 GCA_018057635.1 Ferruginibacter sp.
ATTTTAAGCTGTTTATAACATATCTCGGCTTATCATTTTAAGTGCTTTTGTGAAACGAAATACTTAACTGGTTAGTATACTTTTTGCAAGTTTTCCCTTGCTCCCAAAAAGTTAGTAATAATGTCGCTTCATTATGTGATGAATTTATGTGTTGATGATACCCGGGATCATATTATTGAAAAATAAAATAGTGAGGATGAAATTTCTAAAGTAACAATCCCTTCAGGAAAAAATAGGCTACAGAAAAGTAAATAACAATCCCCGTAACATCAACCAGGGTTGCCACAAAAGGGGCAGAAGAAGCCGCGGGATCCAGTTTAAATTTCTTGAGAATAATTGGTAGCATAGATCCCATCATACTTCCCCATAAAACAATTCCTATAAGCGAAAAAAATATGGTTGCTGCAACCGGGAGCCAATAAATACCATAATCAAATATGTGTAACCTTTGCCAAAGCAGGATTCGCATAAACCCAAGGCTGCCTAAAATAACTCCCAGTAAAAAACCGGATATCAGTTCCCGTTTCATCACCCGCCACCAATCTGCAATGGTCAGTTCACCCAACGCCATTGCCTGTATGATTAAAGTACAAGCCTGCGAACCGGTATTGCCGCCGCTGCTAACTATGAGCGGAATAAAAAGCGTAAGTACTGTTGCGGCTTCTATTTCCTTTTGAAAGAACTGCATGGCAGAAGCGGTAAGCAATTCACCAAAAAACAACAGTACCAGCCAGCCGGCCCTTTTTTTAACCAGTTTAAAGATGCTGATGTCAATATAAGGTTCATTCAGTGCTTCTGTTCCACCTATCTTCTGGATATCTTCACTGAATTCTTCATTGGTAACCCACAGTACATCATCAATGGTGATGATGCCAAGCAGGATATTGGAATCATCAGTAACAGGCAGGGCTACACGATTATTCATTTTAAAAGCTTCATTTGCCAGTTCCTGGTCATCGTTTACATGCAAAGAAATGAATCTGTCATCCATGAGTTCATTTACTTTTGCATCCGGAGATGCCAGTATGATGTCTTTGATCCTGATATCATCCAGTAATTCGCCTTTGATGTTTATCACATAGATCACATCAATGGTTTCTGTATTTTTTCCGTACCTGCGGATGGTTTCAAGCACTTCTGTTACACTGTTATCCTCATACACATACACATAATCGGGCGTCATAAGCCTTCCCACACTGTTTTCAGGGTATCCGAGCAGTTCAAGGGTGATCTTTCTTTCTTCGGGATCTAATGTTTTTATCAGCTCCCTAACTGTGCTGTTGGGCAGTTCTTCCAGGAAGGAAACCCGGTCATCTGGCGGCAATTCATTTAATAACTCTGCCGATTTGAAAGCGGGCAGGTTCTTTATGATCCTCTTTTGTTCATTGATGTCGAGGATCTTAAAAACACTTGCCGCCCTGTGAATGGAAAGGTGTGCAATGATCTGTGTTTCAAAATCGGGATTTTCATAAATAAGTTCGGCCACATCACTGATATTCTGATCATTCAGGAATTCCTGGATGGCCAGTTTATCTTCAGTTGAAATTATTTCTTCAAACTGCTGTTGCAATGGTATTTCTTCCAGTTCCAATGGCATATTCCCTTTCTTGATTAAAGCTTTTTTGTGAACTGCAATTTACTTTAATTAATTTATCGAATTTTAATTATTGGTAATAGGAAGGTTGTAACCGCGGAGGCGCAGAGTATCCACAGATCTGAATTTATTTTAAATCACTGCGCCTCTCCGCCTCTGCGGTTACTTTCTTCTTCCTATTTTCGCTACAATATTTAACTGCAGTTAATGATTAAACCATATTTATACATAGAACATACAAAAGAAAAAGGGAAAGCTGTTTTTACCAATGAAAAAATTCCTGCAGGAACGGTCGTGGAAATTTCTCCGGTTATTGTAATGAGTAAGGATGACCGCCAGCACCTGGATAAAACCTTGCTGCACGATTACATTTTTGAATGGGGAAAGCTGAAAGACAAATGCTGTATGGCGCTTGGATGGATACCTATGTACAATCACAGTTATAAAAGCAATTGCGAATATTTCATGGATTTTGATGACGATACCATGTTCATTAAAACAGTGAAAACAATACAGAAAGGAGAGGAGTTAACGATCAATTACAATGGCAACTGGAATGATAAGAAGAAGGTTTGGTTTGATGTAGCGGAAGGAAGTTGATTTGTTTATTAGTTTACTGGTTGATCAGTTCAAGTTACCTAATAAACCAATCAACCAGTAAACATTTGAATTGCTACTTCCGTTCCTCAAACTCTTTCCTGATAATATTCAATGCAGCGCCGGCTTTAAACCATTCTATCTGCTGTTGATTATAAGTATGGTTTACCTGTATCTCATCTTTACTTCCATCTGCATGATTTAATACAAGGGTAAGTTTTTTATCAGGGGCAAAGGATGTAAGTCCAATGATATCGATAGTGTCATCTTCCTGAATTTTGTCATAATCTGCCTTGTCATCAAACGTTAGTGCCAGCATACCCTGCTTTTTCAGGTTTGTTTCGTGTATGCGTGCAAATGATTTAACCAGTACCGCTCTCACACCCAGGTGGCGTGGTTCCATAGCGGCATGTTCCCTGGATGAACCTTCTCCATAATTTTCATCACCTACAACCAGTGTTCCAATACCCGCTGCTTTGTATGCCCTTTGTGTAGCAGGAACTGCTCCGTATTCACCGGTAAGCTGGTTCTTTACAGAATCTGTTTTTTCATTAAAGAAATTTACTGCACCAATCAGCATATTGTTACTGATATTATCCAGGTGCCCGCGGAATTTAAGCCATGGCCCTGCCATTGAAATATGATCAGTTGTACATTTTCCTTTTGCTTTTATTAATAATCTTAATCCCTTCAGGTCAATACCTTCCCAGGCAGCAAATGGTTCCAGTAACTGAAGCCTTTTACTTTCAGGAGAAACTTTTACCTGCACTTTGCTTCCATCTGCAGATGGAGCCTGGTAACCAGGATCATCAACAGCAAAACCTCTTGGAGGAAGTTCAAACCCAGTTGGTGCATCCAGCATCACCTGTTCGCCTTTATCATTAGTCAGCGTATCGGTTAGCGGGTTAAAATCCAGCCTGCCTGCAATGGCAAGGGCAGTTACCATTTCAGGAGATCCAACAAATGCGAGGGTATTCGGGTTACCGTCTGCACGTTTGGCAAAATTTCTGTTGAAGGAATGTACAATGGTATTCCTTTCTTTCTTTTCAGCACCTACCCGTGCCCACATACCAATACAAGGTCCGCAGGCATTGGCAAATACGGTAGCGCCGATCTTATCGAATGTATCTAAAAAACCATCTCTTTCAATGGTAAAACGCACTTGTTCGCTACCTGGTGTAATGGTAAATTCTGAATTTAGTTTAAGACCTTTTTCTGTAACCTGTTTTGCCAGGCTAACAGAACGGCTGATGTCTTCATAAGAAGAGTTGGTGCAACTGCCAATGAGGCCAACTTCTATTTTAAGCGGCCAGTCATTTGCAATGGCCGTTTCTTTCATTTTTGATATTGGCGTTGCCAGATCCGGGGTAAATGGCCCGTTCAGATGGGGTTCTAATGTACTCAGGTTAATCTCAATCACCTGGTCAAAATATGCTGAAGGGTTTGCATAAACTTCCGGATCGCCAGTGATATGAGCTGCAATATTATCTGCCATAGCAGCAATTTCTGCTCTTCCTGTTGATTTCAGGTAACGGCTCATGCTGTC
>JAGPDJ010000317.1 GCA_018057635.1 Ferruginibacter sp.
GTGTTAGATATTTGATGAGCTCTTCATCTTTCATTTTATGCAGGCGTGCGTCTGTAATTTTCTCATCAATAAAGAACCTGCAAACATTGAGCACATAATTGGCTTTGGCATTGCTAAGCCCGATGCCTCGTAATGTTTCAAAAGGAGTTTCAGCAATGTGTTTTGCTGTTGGTGTGCGGCCCTTATACAATGCCAGGAAGCGTTTGTGAAAAACGTCGGCAACTTTTGTGCTTAACTGCTGGCTCATGATTGAAAAACAAAGATGCAGGTATATATTATTCTTTTTCTGCAGCATAAATTTTTCCTGCAGTAAGATTATTTTACCCAATTTTTTGTCTGTAGATAAATGTGCAAGATGAGGCATGTATTTTTTGCTTTTAGCAGCTGCAAAATGCCGAAAAAAAAGGAATAAATTAAAACAACTTCATACCAAAATGCCCGATTACAGTAAAAAGGCTGCACCTTACCAGAACCCCGATACAGCACCAGGTTACCAGTTTTTTCAATGGCACATTAAAACCCACCCCAACGGCCAGGCTTACCGGTGCGCCAACGGTCATTGTTCCCAGGAAACCGAGGCCGATTACGCCATATTTTTCCCAGATACGGTAAATCAACCCAGTTTTGGGCTTTTCTTCTTTAGCTTTTTTATTCCTGGTAAAGAATTTTCTTATCCTGTCGCCAAGGAATGCGGCAATAAAAACTCCGGCCAGCCCGCCAAAAGCACTGGCAGAAAAGATGGTTCCCGGATGTAATCCAAAGGCAAAACCTGCAGGGATAGCAGCATAAACTTCAACGGAAGCCAACAGCGCTACGGTAAGAATTTCAAGCATTTAATGTGTATTTTTTGCCGGGTAATATTATAGTTCTGCAAATACGGATTGGTTACTAAAATGGAAAGATATGAACTGTTTTATTTATTCGGGCTTTCCGGGTATAGAGATAAATTTTTTTAACAATATAGTATGAGAATAACGATACAGCCTGTTTGCAGAACAAAAGCTGTGTTTTGCAGAACAGGTTTAAAAACAACCTTAATTGAGGGTTTCTTTGCATTGAAAGTATAGCCATTAAAAACAAAAATTATGTATTGTGTTGAAACCCGGGAATTATCGCATGGTTTTGCCGGACATCCTGCTGTTTTAAACAGCATCAACATGCAGGTGCCAACAGGATCTATATATGGATTCCTGGGGCCAAACGGAGCCGGAAAAACAACAACCCTCCGTTTATTGCTGGGGCTTATCAGTAAACAACAGGGTGAAATAATGCTGTTTAACAAAACACTGAAAGGTAACCGCATAGAAATTTTGAAGCAGACCGGAACCATGATTGAAAGCCCGTCATTATACGGACACCTGACAGCTACCGAAAACCTGTTATTGTATCAGAAATTATTTCAATGCCAGCGCAGCAGGATCAAAGAAGTGCTTGATACAGTTGGTTTAAGTGATACCGGAAATAAAAAGGCAGGTGAGTTTTCGCTTGGAATGAAACAGCGTTTAAGCCTTGCTGTTGCTTTGTTGCACAATCCTTCGCTTCTGATACTGGATGAACCCACAAACGGGCTCGACCCGAATGGCATCATTGAAATAAGGGACCTGCTTAAAAAACTAAACGAAACACTTGCTGTAAGCATCATTATTTCGAGCCATTTGTTGTCAGAAATTGAAAAGCTGGTTACACATGTAGGAATAATCAGTAAAGGAACTATGGTATTCCAGGGAACGCTGGAAAGCCTCGTAAACAAACAACAGCAACATGCAAACCTGGTTATTGATACCAGCAACCTGCCATTATCAGCAGAAATAGCCCGGCAGTTTGAACCGACAGCTACAACGGCAAATGGAAAGCTGTTGATGCCAATACCCTCTAAAGAAACCATTGCAACAATCAACCGTGCATTTGTACAGGCAGGTATTGACGTATATGAAATGTCTACCAATAAAAAAGACCTGGAATCAATTTTCATGGAGCTCATCAAATAATTACAGACATGAACAACAGTTTTATTAATTGCTTTTCTGCTGAATGGATTAAAAAGCGCAGAAGTTTTTCTTCCTGGCTGGTTTTAGCCGGAGGTTTATTTGTACCTGTAGTTTCCACAATAATTTTTCTTGTTTATCCAAAGCAATTGATGGCCATTCATAATTCCAGGCATTTTTGGGAGGGTTTGTTCCAAAAATCCTGGCAATTGATGGCAATCATGTTGTTGCCTATGGGAATAGTACTGGCCGTGAGCCTGATTACACAGCTTGAGTTTAAAAACAATACCTGGAAACAGTTACACGCATCACCTGTTTCATTCAGCAATATTTATTTTTCCAAACTGCTGGTTTTGATTTTGATGCTGTTACAGCTTTTCGTGTTGTTTAATGCCGGTATCTGGATCAGTGCCTGGATTCCGTCATTATTGATTTCTGAAATTCCCCTGCCTGTGTATACAATTAATTTCAGCTATATTCTGCGGGAAAATGCCACATATTTTTTATGCAGTTTGCCAATGGTAGCCATTCAATACCTGGTAAGCCTGCAGTTTAAAAATTTCCTGGTACCGGTAGGTGCCGGGCTTGCGCTAACCATTGGCGGCCTGATTGCCTTAACCTGGAAATATATTTATATGATACCATCTTCTTACACAGCATTGTATTTTTTACAATCAAAAGACAATATAGCTCCGGCTCACGATCTGCAAACATGGTCACTTGGTTATTTTTTATTCTTCAGTTTATTGGGATACTGGTTGTATATTTCCAGAAAAGTAAAAGGATAAGAACAGCCTGTTACCTGCATATGAAAAAATCATTTGTTATAGCGTTGCATGTTGGATATTGGATACTTTACCTGTTGCTGATTACTTTACTGATGTTGTTTTTACAAGCAGGCGGAATTAAAACCGGATCACAAAACCTTGAGAAAATGCTCAGTTTCCTGCGGTTTATGTCTGCTTTTACCATACTTCCGGGCGTTATTGGTTTTTATGTTTTTTATGCAGTTTTATTTAACAGGTTTCTTTCCAATAAAAGATTTACGGCGCTGGTATTTACCGGCCTGGTTACTATATTAATTGCCGGACTTGCAGGTTTTACCGGCCTGAATATATTTACCCACTGGCAGATTTTAAAATTTAACGGGATGAAAGAAATTTCTTTCATGGTAGGTTTTATGAGTGTACTGGCACTAATACACGGCATAATTGCCCTGGTGATGAAAGGGTTTATTACCTGGTATGGTGATATCAAAGTAAAAGAAGCGTTACAGAAAAAGAATTTTGAAACAGAACTTGCCCTGGTGAAGTTGCAGCTAAGCCCTCATTTCTTATTCAATACAATCAACAATATAGATGTGCTGATTGAAAAAGATTCAACAGCTGCATCCGCATACCTGAATAAGCTTTCAGATATGATGCGCTTCATGTTATATGAAACCAAAACAGAACATATCCCATTGAATAAGGAACTCGCATATATAGGTAAATATGTAGATCTGCAAAAGATCCGGAGCAGCAATACTAATTTTGTAAAATATACAGTAGAAGGCGATCCCGGCCTATGGATGATTGCACCCATGCTTTTTATACCGTTCATTGAAAATGCATTCAAACATGCCGGAAATAAAAAAGCAGATAATACGATTTTGATCATGATCCGGATTACACCTGTTATGATTGATTTTTATTGTGAAAATTATTTCAATTACTCAACGGAGACCAAAATGGAACCAGGCGGAATAGGTA
>JAGPDJ010000036.1 GCA_018057635.1 Ferruginibacter sp.
TCACTTCAATATCGGCTTCGCTTACTTTGTATTGTGTTTTTAAAACATTCAATACTGTTTCAATCGGATCTCTTTCTTTATACTCTTCCAATTCTTCTTTGGTACGGTATTTCTGCGGATCACTCATACTATGTCCTTTATACCGGTATGTCTTTATTTCAAGTAAAGTTGGTCCGCCTTTTTCCCTGGCCCTGTTCACAGCCCTTAATACTGCATTGTGAACATCTTCCGGGCTCATTCCATCAACACTGTCTGCCGGCATTTCATAAGCATCTGCCAGTTTATATATGTCCAGCACTTTACTGGTACGTGCAACGGAAGTTCCCATTGCATAATGATTGTTTTCGCAGATAAATACTACGGGAAGATCCCATAACATGGCCATGTTGAATGTTTCATGCAACATACCCTGGCGGGCTGCGCCATCACCGAAAAAGCAAAGAACGGCATTTTTGGTACCCCGGTATTTTTCAGCAAATGCGAGTCCGGCACCTGTACCTATCTGTGCGCCCACAATACCGTGACCGCCAAAGAAATTCTCTTTTAAGCCAAAGAAGTGCATACTTCCACCTTTCCCCTTACTGCAACCGGTTGCTTTTCCGTATAATTCAGCCATACAGCTTTTTGCAGAAACGCCCTTTGCAATTGCCAAAGCATGGTCACGGTATGCGGTAATAAACTTATCATCCGGGTTGGTGGCTGTCATACAACCTGCAGCAACAGCCTCCTGCCCTATGTACAGGTGGCAAAAACCACGAATCTTCTGCATTCCATATAACTGGCCTGTTTTTTCTTCAAAGCGGCGTAAAAGCAGCATCAATTCGTACCAGTATAGATAAGTTTCTTTAGAAAACTTTGTTGCCAAGGATGTAAATTTAGGCGGCAAAGATAAGGGAGAAATCGGAAAATGTTTCATCGCCTAAAAAATCAAATTAAGGTGTATAAATTCCATGCTAGTCCCTTAATTCATATGGATTTACATTTATCCTGTCCGTATCTTGCAACTCCACATGTTTTTGCTGAAAAAAATACAGGTTACTCACTTCAAGAATTACGATTATCATTCATTTGATTTTCTGCAAAATGCCGTAGGTATCTGTGGCCTTAATGGCAAGGGTAAAACAAACCTCCTGGATGCTATATATTATTGCTGCTTTACCAAAAGCTATTTTTCCGTTTCAGATGCACTTAATATTAACTTCAGTAAAGATGGATTCAGGCTGGAAGCCCATTTCATGAAAGATAACCTGGAACAAAAAGTAGTTTGTATCAACCGCGGTGGTAACAGGAAAGAACTATATCTGAATGATGTACCCTATGAAAAATTTTCAAAACATATAGGCCTTTTACCGGCTGTGATGATTGCTCCGGATGATATTGAACTGATTACAGGTAAGAGCGAATTCAGGCGCAAATATATTGACACTGTTTTAAGCCAGTTGGATCCGGGTTACCTGCAGCAACTGATCATTTATACCAAGGTTTTGCAGCAACGAAACAGCCTGTTGAAAAAAATGGATGATGACAAAGCGGGCTCCATGGTAGTTTTGGAAATCCTGGATGAACAGTTGCTTGTTCCCGGAATTGATATACATATAAAAAGGGCTGCTTTTTTAAAAGAACTGATCCCGCTTGTTCAGCAATTTTACCATATGATTGCAGATCAAGCAGAAACAATTGCCCTTGAATATTCCAGCCAGTTGAATGAGGAATCTTTTGCTGAACTTTTGAAATTATACAGGCAAAAAGATATGTTACTGCAGCGCAGCAATGCTGGCATTCATAAAGATGACATCTTATTTGAACTGAATGGCCAGCCATTTAAAAACATTGCTTCGCAAGGGCAGCGAAAAAGCCTGTTGTTTGCACTTAAGCTGGCCGAATTTGAATTACTTAAAAAAAACAAGGGCTTTGCCCCGCTCCTTTTACTGGATGATGTTTTTGAAAAATTGGACAGCATCCGGATGCAACAATTGCTAAAATGGGTTTGCAGGGAAAACAACGGCCAGGTTTTTATCACCGACACACACCGGGAAAGGCTGGAAGAAGCATTTGATTCGCTGGATGTGGAATTTCAAATTATTGAATTGTAGAAAAATAGCCACAAAGGCGCTAAGGCACTATGTGGAACAAATAAAGCAGTGTTTTTACTTTGTGTCTCATTGAGCCTTTCAGCCTTTGTGGCAATTGTATTTTTCAATGTACCTTCACCAAATGGGAGAACTTTCATTACAGGATGCCATGCAGCAGTTTCTTAAACACAGCCGTTTAAAAAACGGTATACAGGCCGTTCGCATAGAATCATTGTGGGAAGAGATCATGGGAAAGACTGTAGCAAAATACACAGAAAAGATAGAGATCATAAATTCTACTTTATTTATAACCACCCATATCGCGTCTTTAAAAAATGAATTGCTCTATCAAAAACCTAAAATTATTGAACGGGTGAATGAAGCCATGGGAGAAATTGTGATCAGGGAAATTGTGATTCGTTAGTTATTGAATTTGTAAATATTTTATTATATCCGCTACTTATTCAGCAACGGCCTCAATTTATATCCTTCTTTTTTTAATAAATCGATTACGCCGTTTTCCCCAACAAGGTGTCCTGCCCCAACTGCAATAAAAATATTTTTTTTGTCCATTATTTTTTTTAGTTGTGCTACCCAGTTTATATTTCTTTTATCAAGCATGATATAACGGCTTTCCCCCAAACCCGATTCGGTTCTCGACATCATTTTCTCAATTTCAGGCATTTGCTGATTTTTATATACCAGCAACAGGCTGTCAAATGTTTTCTGGTATATATTAAAACTGTCAATTGTATTCATTAAAGCTTTAGCTTGTTTATTTAAAGGTACACTGTCAAATACCGCAGCCTGGTCAGCAATAGTTTCAAATCCCCTGATCTCTTTTTTATCCTGCTGGGCAAGTTTCATCAATTCCATTTCCACACCGCTCAGGTTCTTACAGGGCATCAGTTTTGGATAGAGCACTGCTTCAATTACTGAAGGTTTCATTCGCTTCATGGTTGCAAGCGGCATTCGAAGACTGTCTTTGAAAAACAGTTCTAACCTGTTGTATTCTTCTGTACTGTACAGGTCTTTGAGAGACATGCCATCTTTCATGTTCATGAACAGTAAACCGCCCAGCGTATTGGAAGGATCATCCAGGTCCATTTCAAAATAAACTTCTTCTACACTGCCCAATGCCTGTTTAAGTTCATTGCTAAACCTGATATCTTCCCGGCACATCAGGTGAAAAGTACCAAACAGGTAACTTGGTTTACTTATATCCTTTCCGGTAATTTCCCAAAGGAGTGTATTTGCATCAGCATTACTTTTTATCTTATGTACAGGTTGGGCAATACAAGACTGAAAAAATATCGCACAGAAAAGAAACTGAATAAACTTCATGGGTATAATTAAGAAATAAAGTTACGGGTAAAATATATATTATATATTAGTTAAAACTTTTCGTTTATGAGGCTAAAATTATTGCTTGTAATACCTGTTTTCTTTATTTCAGGCATTGCAGTATTTGCACAAAAAGACATCCCGTCTTTTGGAAAAGTTGATAAATCAGACCTTGACATGAAGCAATGTACTTTTGATGAAGCTGCTGAAGCGGTAGTATTATTTGATGTTGCCGAAGTGTATTGTTTCCTCAATTTAAATTCCGTTGCCAATCCTTTGAGTTCACAGATGGAACGGCATGTGAGAATAAAAATACTCAGTAAAAAAGGGCTGGATTATGCCAATATCAGGATACCATTTATATCTGGCAATAACCTGGAAGAAATAAAAAATATTTCAGCAGAAACCATCAACCAGGATGAGGCCGGAAATTTGGTTATCACCAAAATGGAAAAAAATTCAATTTTTATTAAAAAGAAAAACAAACGTTACTCAGAAGTTACGTTTGCATTACCTGATGTAAAAGTGGGAAGTATAATTGAATATAAATACAAAGCAGATGCTATGTATTTATCAGCTGTAAAGAACTGGTTTTTCCAGATGCCCATACCGGTTAGGCTTAGCCGATATGTACTTAACTTTCCTCCTGAACTTGTGATATCTGCGCAACCCAAAGGGTTATTCCAGGTAAATTTAAAAGAGTCGAATCGCGATGCCAGGAATATAAAAACTTATGAAATGCAGAATGTTCCTGCTTTGCGAGATGAATCATTCATATCCTGCGACAGAGATTACCTGCAGCACTTAGAACCTTACCTGGTGTCGCTCAATTTACCCGGCCAGGTCTCCAGGAGCCTGGTAAGCAAATGGCCTGATGTTATAAACAGGCTTATGGAAGATGAAGATTTTGGGCTGCAACTGAAAAAGAATATTCCCCGTACCAGCGACCTGGATGCTATGCTGGTGAATGTAAATGATCCGTATAAAAAGATGGTCATCATTCATAATTATGTAAGATCCAACATGGTATGGAATGATATGTATGGTATTTGGGCACTGTATGGCGTAAAAACTGCCTGGAAAGAGAAAAAAGGCACTTCTGGTGAGATAAACCTGATACTCGTGAACATGCTGAAAGATGCAGACCTGGATGCATTTCCTTTTCTGGTGAGTACCAGGGAAAATGGCCGTGTAAACCTTGGAATAGCAGATGAAGACCAATTTAATAAGGTAATGGCATATGTGATCATTGGCGAAAAACGATACATCCTGGATGCCACTAATAAATTCACTCCTGTTCAGTTATTCCCGCCGGATATTCTTTATTCTGAAGGCCTGCTGATAAAAAAAACCGGTAGCAGTTTATGGGGTTGGCAGTCGGTTACCGATGAAGCTCATTACTTTGATAATTATACTAGTGTTGAAGCAACTATAGATGATAAAGGAATGATATCCGGAAAGGCAATTGTGAACTCATCAGATTACAGCCGTTTAACAAGAATGCCTGAACTTAAAAAGGGCAAAGCCGGATTTATTGAAACATATTTCAATTCCACAGAAAATAATATCAAAGTAAGCAACCTGGTCATTGAGAATGAGGATAAAGATTCACTTCCACTGATGCAGATTTGCACATTTACACAACCGGTAAACAGTTCGGGTAACTTCAGTTACTTTAACGTGAATATTTTTTCGGGATTGGAAAAAAACCCTTTCATTGCAGACACCCGTTTTTCTGATATATTTTTTGGTGCACAACAGTTGTATACCATTGAGTCTTCATATACATTACCACCAGGTTATTCATTTGATGCGCTCCCTAAGAATATTCTGATGCGCCTGCCTGATACCAGTATTGTATTTAAAAGGTTCTCAAGCATACATGAAAAAAAACTGAGTGTCAGGATCGATCTGGAATTTAAAAAACCCTTTTATACCATTGAAGAATATGATGCATTTCATGAATTCTATAAAAAACTGTTTTCTCTTTTAAATGAGCAATATGTTTATAAAAAGGATTAATAAAATCGTATACCGGTAAGTCCTGCTTAAATGCAATATTGTTCTTTGAAAATCTTGCTTGTATTAGGTTTTTAAGTCGGAGACTATTTGAAACGTTTCTTCGTTCTGGGGATTTCTTTTTAGTTATGAGGCCAGTTAAAACCATTTCTTCAGAAAAATATAATCAAGATTTCAAATAATTTTTTATATTATCAAATGAAAATCTTTTAGTGTAAACGCCATTAATGAAGTTACCGGTAAAATACAAATAATATGCTATTCAAACCCTTCTGTTTATGATTATAAAATCAATATTTATAATACCTGCTATCTTATTATCAGGTATTATGGTATTTGCCCAAAAAGATATTCCTTCTTTTGGTAAAGTTGATAAAGCAGATCTTGAAATGAAGCAATGTTCTTTTGATGAAGCTGCAGAGGCTGTTGTATTATTTGATGTTGCTGAAGTGTATTGTTTTTTGAACCATAATTCCAACTCAAATTTTATAACTACTCAATTTGAAAGAAGAGTAAGGATAAAAATTCTAAACAACAAAGGCCTATACCATGCAAATATCAGGATCCCATTTGTATCTGATAACGATATAGAAGAAATCAAAAACCTCACAGCTGAAACTATTAACCAGGATGCTAATGGTAATATAATTGTTACAAAAGTTGACAAAAACTCCATATATATAAAGAAGATAAACACAAGGTTTTCAGAAGTAGTATTCGCTTTTCCTGAAGTAAAGGCTGGCAGCATCATTGAGTATCAATACAAAGAAGAAGCGAAGTGGTTGTATGCACTTAAAAACTGGTTCTTTCAAAAAAATATACCAATTATACTTAGCCGTTACACCCTTAATTTCCCACCTGAATTGGCTGTTTCTGCAAAACCAAAAGGCATTCTTAAAGTTGAAACGACACATAATTTCACTGATGGCAGGGATATCAAGATATTTGAATTAAAAATGGTTCCTGCTTTCAAAAAAGAACCGTTTATTACCTCAGATATTGATTACTTACAACAGGTTAAACCTTACCTGGAATCTTTCGAAATGGCTGGACGAGATCCAATAAATCTCCTGAAAAAATGGAAGGATATTGTAAATCACCTGCTAGAAGATGAATATTTTGGAGTTCAATTGAAAAAGAACATCCCAAAAACAAGTGACCTTGAAGCAAAACTTGTGAATATAAATGATCCCTATAAAAGAATGGTTATAATATATGATTACATAAAAAAAAATATACAATGGAACGAAATTGATGGAATATGGGCACTTGATGGGGTAAGATCTGCATGGAAAGAAAAAAAAGGAACTACGGGTGAAATTAACCTTATACTGGTTAACTTGCTTAAAGATGCAGAATTAGATGCTTGGCCTATCCTTGTAAGTACAAGGGAGAATGGCAGGATCAATATGAATTTAGCCGATGAAAATCAGTTTAATAAAGTAATGGCATATGTTACAATAAAGGATAAATACTATGTACTGGATGCTTCAAATAAACATACACCAGTCCAGTTAATTCCACTAGAAGTTCTGTATTCTGATGGCCTGCTTATTCAAAAATTTTCAAATAATTCCTGGTATTGGAAATCTCTTTCAGATCAATTAAATTATTTTAATAATTCAATTGTTATTCAAGCCAATATTGATGAAAAAGGAATAATTCAAGGTGATGCTATAATCAATTCTTCACATTACAGTCGATTAAACCGTATTCAGGATCTAAAGATTAGCAAAGAAAAATTCATCGAAAAATTTTATATGCCTTCTGAAAATAATATTACTATTGATAGTTTTAAAGTTTCCAATACTGATATCGACTCATTGCCGCTTATACAGTATTGCAAATTCAAACAGCCAGTTAATAGTTCAGGTGGGTTTCATTATTTTTCAGCTAACTTATTTTCCGGACTTGAGAAAAATCCCTTTTTAGATGATACCCGATATTCAGATGTGTTTTTTGGAGCCCGCCAGTTATATACAATTGATGCATTTTTCACCATCCCAAGCGGTTTTTCATTTGATGCACTTCCAGAAAATATGCTCATGCGGTTGCCTGATACAAGCATTGTATTCTCCAGATACTCAAGTATAAATGAAAATAAATTAGCTGTAAGAATAGAACTGGAATTTAAAAAACCTTTTTATACTGCAGAGGAATATGATGCTTTTCATGAATTCTATAAAAAACTGTTTTCCCTTTTAAATGAGCAATATGTTTATAAGAAAGATTAAATAACATCGTTTTGAATACATTGAATCTTCATCTAAACCTGATCAACATGAAATTATATATATGCCTGCTGATTGCTGTATGTCTTTCATTCCCTGCATTTTCTCAAAAAGAAGTTACAGCTTATGGTAAGCTGAATAAAGCAGATATTGAAATGACTGACTGCGAATTTGACAAAGGAGCCGCGGCATATAAATTGCTGGAAATTGGAAATATGTTTTACGACCGTGGTACTGCAGGCATGACCATTTTTAAAACAGTTTATGATAAACGCATCAGGATAAAAATCTTAAAAGACAAAGGAATTTCTTATGCAAATATTGAAATTCCGTTTTATAGTCACAATAATTTTGAAAAATTATCCAAAATAGACGCCTGTACCTATAACCTCGACGGATCAGGAAAAGTAAAAGTTACAGATGTGGGTAAAAGTTCTGTCTACATCAAAAAAATAAACAGGCAGGTAAGTAAACTGATCATTGCTTTTCCTGAAGTTAAAGTTGGGAGTGTAATAGAATACCGCTACAGGCTTGAACGGGAATCATACAGCCAGATAAAAGACTGGTATTTCCAGGATATGATACCTACCCGTTACAGTGAGTATGAGATAAATGTGCCCAATTTCTTTGTCTTCAATGTTCAACCTACTATTGTTGATAAAATGGAAGAAAAAGAAAAGGAATTTGATGATGTGATTACAGTTGGAAATGATGCGATACAGGTTAAATCTTCCAAAATAAAATACAGCATGCAAAACCTGATCGGTATAAAAAATGAACCACATATGGCTGCTGTAAAAGATTACCTGCAAAGGATCGAATTCCAGTTATCGCGTGTAGATTTCGGAAACGGAAATGTTGAAAATTTAAGATCCAGCTGGACAGATCTTTCAAGAGGCCTGATGAAAGATGCTGACTTTGGTTTGCAGCTTGCAAAAAATGTAGCCGAACTGGATCCGCTGGTTGCAGAAGCATTAAAATTAAATGAGCCTAAAGACAGGATCAAACTGATTTACAATACCATCCGCAGCAGCATGCGTTGTTACGGCAATGAAGCCATCTATGCAGATGCCGGAGTTTCAGATTCCTGGAAAAAGAAAGAAGGAAACATAGCAGATATCAGCCTTTTATTGATCAACATTTTACGCAAAGCAGGTATCCGGGCAAACCCGATCCTGCTAAGTACAAGGGATAATGGCCTTATCAATGCTACATTCCCCTTCCTTAACCAGTTTAATACCCTGATGGTATATGTACCTGTAAACAACGGATATGTTGTGCTGGACGGATCAGATAAATTTTCAAATTACCAGCTAACACCAGTTAATATCGTTAACACCAGGGGTTTTATTGTAGAAGATGGCGGCGGTAAGATCTTTGACGTGATAGACAATACCCATCATTATGATATCACGTTAGCGCTTAAAGGCACTATTGATGAGAATGCTGTTATGAATGGCGAATGCCAGATCATTTGTTCAGATTATGCCCGCAGGGAACGTATAAAATCATATACCGGCAACGCCGATAATTTTAAACAGGATTATTTCATTAAACCTTATCCTTCTGTTAAGATCAGTGAAATTTCATTTAAAAACGCAGAAAATGATTCCCTGCCTTTTTTCCAAAAAATAAACTTCCTTACAAACCTGAATAGTTCCGGGGGTTACAGTTATTTCAATACCAATTTATTCTCAGGTTTTGAAACCAATCCTTTTATTGAAGACCAGCGCATCACAGATATAGATTTTGGGTTCAAACAGCATTATTCGATCTACGGAAATTTTACAATACCGGCAGGTTATGTATTTGACGCATTACCTCAGAATATTTCCATGGCGATGCCCGGCAGAATTGCACAGTTTACAAGGAATATGGATTCAAAGGATAACCTGCTCAATATGAAAATTGATATAGATTTCAAGCAACCGTTTTATGTTTCAGCTAACTATGATGATTTTCATGAGTTTTACAAAAAAATGATGGCTGCATTAAATGAACAGATAGTAATTAAAAAGAAATAATAAAATGAGTAAATATATTTCATTAATAACTGCGCTGTTGTTTTCAAGCCGGTTATTGCTTGCACAATTACCGGTTTCAGCATTGTTACCTGTAGCAGAAAACTTACGGCAACATGCCAACTCCATTAAACGGGAAGAAGACATCGTATTTGAAATTAAAGCGCATGATAAGGCATATTATAAAGTACACAAACTCGTAACCGTTTTGAATGAATCGGCAAAAGATGAATTGCAATTTGATTGTTATGCTGATAAGTTCCATTCGCTGGAAGAAGCAACAATTACATTATATGATTCTTATGGAAAACAGGTAAAGAAGTATCATAAAAAGGATTTAATATTTTTCAATTACGGGGAAGGGCTTGTTTCAGACGGAAAATATTATTTTTTGAATATACCAGCCAGTAATTACCCGGTGCATATTCAGATGGATTACGAAATAAAATACAATGGGCTGTTATCTTACCCGGCATACTGGGTTCAGTCAATTAACCAGTCGGTAATGAACAGCACTTTCACCGTAAGTGTTCCTGCTTCGCTCGACATAAGATATAAGGAAAGAGGATTTAAAGTAGCCCCTGCCATTACAAATGATGATTCCAAAAAAGTATATAAATGGACTGTAAGTGATATGAAAGCATTGAAATATGAAGATGGCAGTGTAAGCTATGAAAGCTATTTCCCTGGTATCATCCTTGCACCCAATAAATTTGAACTGGACGGTTATGGCGGAGATATGACAAGCTGGGAAAAATTTGGATATTGGTATGGTTCACTTTCTAAAGAAGCCATAAATCTGAGTACAGAAAGAAAGGAATTTTTCAGGGAAATGGTTAAACATGCATCGGATGATCGTGAAAAAGCTGCCATCATTTACAGTTATCTTCAACAAAACTGCAGGTATGTGCTGATAACACTGGGCATTGGTGGCTTTAAACCCTTTGAAGCTTCGTTTGTAGATAAAAAGAAATATGGCGATTGTAAGGCTTTGAGTAATTACACACAGGCATGCCTGGATGCGGTTGGTATAAAAAGTCACCAGGCTCTCATTAATGCATCTTACAATAAAGAACCAGTAGACCCGGCTTTTCCCTCAAACAACTTTAACCATGTGATCTTGTGTATACCCATGGCCAAAGACTCTGTATGGCTTGAATGCACCAGCAATACCAATGAATTTGGCGTTTTGGGCAGTTTTACAGAAAACAGGAATGCGTTATTGATAACCGGTGAAGGCGGAAAACTGGTATCTACACCAAAGAGCATTGCATTCAACAATCAGTTTAAAACGAATATTTCTATAACATTACGTGAAGATGGTTCCGGTAATGTAAAGGTTAATTTAATTACCAAAGGAGAATTTAATAATCCGTTTTTAATGTCTGATAAGAAAGATGAACAGAAAAATTACCTGGTTAATACTTTAGGCTTCCTGCAACCGGATGACTTTCTGTTCACGGAAGTTAAATCGGATAATGCTTCTTACCTGGTGGAAATGGAGATTGATAAGATTCCAGCATTTTCAGCAGGCAACAAGCAATTCCTGAATCCCAGGGTTTATAAGATATGGAAATCTGTTTTACCCAATACAGAGAAACGCACACAGGATTATTATTTTAACAGCCCATTTATAAAAACTGATACAACCATTTATAACCTGCCCGCAGGATTCAGCCTGGAAGCATTACCGGAAACAAAAGAACTTGATTTTGAATATGGCAGTTTTACCGCCAGGTATGTGTATGACCAGAGAAAAAATCAACTGATAACCACTGCCCGTCTGGAATTGAAACAACATAAGATACCTTCCAGTGATTATAAAAACACTAAAATATTTTTTGATGAAGTACTGTCAGAATTTAACACAAAAATTGTAATCAGGAAAAATGAAAACTGATACAAACCTGATATTGATCTTATAATTTCCGGTACAAACTCCCACCCTTGTTAAAAATATGTTCTATACTTTTTTCAGTAGCCGGATCTTTTTCAACGGCTGGAGCATGATGGGGTTTAATCCTTGCATCAAAGATCACTGGCCCTTTACAACCCCAGTGTTTATTTTCAGTACTTGCATCCACGCCATATATATCATGTGAAGGGTTAGAACGAGTAAAGGTTACCCATAAAAAATTATTCAATTGAGCACTTGTAAATGCAGGATCATCACAAACAATGATCATAACAATTTCACCGGCTCCGTTGCTGTTTTCACCATGTATTTTTAACTGGTCGTCCAGTTTTGCCATTTCTTTAGCTGTTTGCTCATAAGTTGTAAATGCATTGCATTTTAAGGCAATAACTCCAGGCATAACCAGTGATGCTTCTTTGTATTCATCCAGTGATTCGTAAAAAACGGGAATTGAAGTAGCCAGTTTCCTTAATGGCGGCCCATAAGCAGCCAGTACAATTTTGCTGCCCATGTTAAGTCCTGTACCGGAATAATCAAGTGTATCAATACTGGTATTGGTATAAAAATGAAGATCGCGTTGCAGGTTGATCCTTTCAAGCATAAATATAAAAAAAGCCTTTACATCATGTGCCACAACCTGTTGTTCATCAGCTGCAGTGATAAAGAGGAATTTTGCCAGGCTAAGCTGGCCTGTTCCGAGAATATGATTGGCGATGGTTAACAACTCCGCTGGCTGTTTTGTTTTGGCATAAGGTGTATAGCGTTCGCTTCCAACAGCTAACAGCAAGGGATGTACGCCGGCTGCATCTACAGCATGCACTTCCTTCAGGCCTGGTATTTCCTGCTGAACAGCACTGCCAGTTATGGCATGAATCAACTGCCCGAAACTGGTATCTTCCTGTGGCGGCCTGCCAACAACAGTAAAAGGCCAAATGGCATTTTTCCTGGAATATACTTTATGTACTTTCATTAACGGGAATGAATGCCGAAGGCTGTAATATCCCAGGTGGTCGCCAAAAGGCCCCTCGGGTTTATTTTCACCGGGATACACTTCACCTGTTATCACAAAATCGGCATCAGTGCTGATGCAAAAGCCATCCTGGTATATATACCGGAAACGCCTTCCGCCCAAAACACCTGCAAAAGTCATTTCGCTTATCCCTTCGGGTAAGGGCATCACTGCAGATACAGTATGTGAAGGTGGCCCTCCAACAAAAATACTCACTTTTAATGGCTGTCCTTTATTATTAGCCTTGGTTTGATGTACTCCAATGCCCCGGTGTAACTGATAATGCAGCCCCACTTCCCTGTTCAATTCATATTCATTTCCAGTTAGCTGTATGCGGTACATGCCCAGGTTTGCATGCATGATTCCCGGGTTATCAATGTCTTCTGTGTATACCTGCGGCAATGTTACAAAAGCGCCTCCATCCATTGGCCAGTGCTTTATCAGGGGCAGAT
>JAGPDJ010000318.1 GCA_018057635.1 Ferruginibacter sp.
GTACACCATTGCAACGCCATCACCGGTTGCAATTGCAGGGTTGGTTGTACTGCGATATACCTGTCCGTTACCACCGGCTGCCAGCATGGTAATTTTAGCTGCTATCTTTTCAATTTTCTTAGTAGTAAGATCCAGGATATAGACACCGTAACATTCAATATCAGGAGTAGATTTGGTAACGAGGTAACCCAGGTGGTGCTGGGTTATGATATCCAGTACAAAACAATGGCTGATGAGTTTGATATTGGCACTCTTTTTAATTGCTTCCAGCAAGGCCCGTTCCATTTCCATACCGGTAACGTCTTTGTGATGCAGAATACGGCTTTCACTATGTCCGCCTTCTTTCCCCAGTTTATAATCACCGTCGGGTTCTTTGTCAAATTGTGCTCCCCAGGTTATGATTTCCTGTATCCGCTGTACGCCTTCTTTCACCACAATCTCCACAATTTCTCTGTTGCACAATCCATCACCCGAGATCAATGTATCTTCAATATGTTTGCTGAAACTATCCTGGCTAAAATCCATTACACCTGCAATACCGCCCTGGGCATATTTTGTATTGGTTTCATCACTTTGTGTTTTGGTTAAAATAGTTACAGATTTATCCGGAAATTCCTGTGCAATTTTTAATGCATAAGTTAACCCTGCTATACCCGAACCTATCACTAAAAAATCTGTTTGCATATATAAAAAGTTTATAGTTCTTAGTTTTTAGTTGGGTGCCTAAAACTTGAACTATCTTTAAAAGTTGAATTTTACAGAACTATGAACTATGAACTATGAACTATGAACTATGAACTATGAACTATGAACTATGAACTATGAACTATGAACTATGAACTATGAACTATGAACCTGATCTACCCACGCATCACTTTCTTTAAGCAAATTGATCAATTCATCCACTGCAACTTCACTCGGAATATTTTTCTTCACTACCTCTTTGCCCCGGTATAAAGTGATCTTTCCAACGCCGCTTCCCACATAGCCAAAATCTGCATCGGCCATTTCACCGGGACCGTTTACGATGCAGCCCATGATGGCGATCTTAACCCCTTTCAAATGATTGGTAACAGCCCGGATCTTTGCGGTGGTTTCCTGCAGGTCGAACAATGTTCTGCCACAACTGGGGCAACTTATGTATTCGGTTTTGGAAATGCGTGTACGGGTTGCCTGTAAAATGCCAAAGGCAATACTGTTCAATAATTTTGTTTGAGGCGCCACTTTGTTAATTCCAAAATGATTTCCCAAACAGATACCATCACCAAAACCATCAATCAATAAGGCCCCGGTTTCAACTGAGTAATGGATAAGGCTTTCATCTATAGTGGCATGGTTGCTGTCGCAAATAATGATTGCAGGATTTTTTACTTCGTACTTTATAAGTTCCACAAACATTCTTCGTATGCTTTGCATGCTATTGCTGTTGGGTGAACTTAAACACAACACGGCCGTTTTATCAGTTTTTACTTTCGTTAAAAGTTTATCTAACTCCTGGACTGAAGTACCGCCATTGTAACAATCTATCATTACAAAATTAACAGCAGCTGACCTGGAAATGGTATCATCCATGTATTCAGGTGTATCAAGTAAGAGTAAATATTTTTCTTTATCATTTGCGGATAACCATTGCCGGTGGTATAATAAAACCTTTAGTGTTCCGGGCAATTCAAATTTCAATACCTCATTACAAAATATATAATCTGCTGCTGCATCTCCGATTAACCATTTATCAGTTGCTTCATTGTATGTATAACCAATGGGTTCCAGGTCAGTTGGTTTGATATTTTCCAACTTACTCAGATCTGTCACTACAACCGGAACCTGTGAATAACCGATATTACTTACTGCAAATGTTTCTCTTCTTTTATATTCAAACGGGTTGTAAGGCAATTTATCAAGCACTGGTACTTTTTGATCGGTATCAATTGGCTGATGCACTAAATATCTTTTCACCAGATCTCTGCAAACAGGAATTTCCAGTTCGGGGTCTTCTGTTAATGAAACACGTATGGTATCACCGATGCCATCTTCCAGCAATGTGCCGATACCTACTGCTGATTTTATCCTGCCATCTTCACCATCACCTGCCTCAGTAACGCCGAGGTGTAATGGATAACATTCACCGAATTCATTCATCATGTGATTGATGAGCAACCGGTATGCCTGCACCATTACCTGCGGGTTGCTGCTCTTCATACTCAACACTATATTGTGATAATCTTCACTCCTGGCTATCCGCAGAAACTCCATGGCGCTTTCAACCATACCATTGGCAGTATCTCCGTAACGGCTCATGATACGGTCGCTGAGGCTTCCGTGATTGGTACCGATGCGCATAGCAGTTCCATGCTCTTTACAAATCCTTACAAGCGGTGTAAACCGTTCCCTGATCCTTTCTATTTCTTCCAGGTATTCCGCATCGGTGTATTCTATTTGCTCAAATTTCTTCTTGTCTACATAGTTACCCGGATTAACCCTTACTTTTTCTACGATCCTTGCAGCTATTTCTGCAGCATTTGGGGTAAAATGTATATCAGCCACCAACGGAGTGTCAAATCCTCTGCGCAGCAATTCATCTTTTATAAGCTGCAGATTTTCAGCTTCATTTTTGGAAGGTGCAGTAATACGTACAAGTTCTGCTCCCGCTTCAATACAACGGATCGATTGTTCTACAGTTGCCATCGTGTCCATTGTATCAGTGGTTGTCATGGTTTGAACACGTATCGGGTGCCCGGCACCTAGTAGCAGTTTCCCAACTTTTACTTCTCTTGTAAGAAGCCTTTTGTATTCTGTTAATGATTCCGCATACAACTGCATAATATATTAATGAAAAGTTTTTAATAAATTGAGATGCAAAGTTAACAAACAAGAAACAAAAGAGTTCCGGGCATGTATGTTTTATAGCATTATGGGTGGAGTTGATCAATCCTTTGTACTGAAACAGGCAAATTCATAAATCAGCAATACTGTATTACCAGTCCTTTTCAGGTTTTGTTGCAGTAGCCGGATTAATCTTATGTAATTTATCCTGCAGGTTTTTTTCCTGCTGCATAAGGGCTTTTAGTTTTTCTTCCGCATCCTTTCGGGTGAGTTTTGAAGGTTGTGGTTTAGGTTCGTTCTTTTTATCCTGGTTCTGCTGCTGCTCCTGTTTCTTTTTTTCTTGCTGTTTATCCTTGTTTTGTTGCTTTTGCTGCTGTTGTTGTTGTTGCAATGCTTTTTGCAGGTTCTGGCGTGCATCTTCGTTTGATGGGTCCAGTTTCAATGCATTTTTATATGCTTCAATGCATTCCGGTAATTTTTTTTCGTTCTGCAGTACTACCCCTTTATTATAATATGCATTGCTTTTTTCTGCAGGAGAACCCAACAGTTTAATTGAATTGTCATAAGCTTTTATTGACTCTTCTTTTTTATCTGACTTATACAAAGCATTTCCGTTATTGAATTGGGCGGTTGCATTTTCTGGGTTCTTTTGTATTACGTGCTGGTAAGAACCGGAAGCTTTATCATATTCACCTTTTTTATATGCTTCATTACCCTGTTTTATGGTCTTTTTTTCATCTCCTGATTGGGCATTTGCAAAAGAAATTGAAAAAATAAACAAAACAGCCAATGCAGGTTTCAGAAACACCGTTTTTTTCCTTTTATTTTCAGAAAGGAATAATTCAATAACAAGGAACAGGAAAGCTGCTAAAAGAAAATACATAAAATAGGAACGGTAATTTACCA
>JAGPDJ010000319.1 GCA_018057635.1 Ferruginibacter sp.
GGTTTGCACAACAAGGGTAGGGTACTGTCCTGTAGCAGTTTCACCACTTAGCATTACTGCATCAGCTCCTTCCATCACTGCATTGGCCACGTCGCTCACTTCACTCCGGTTTGGTTTGGTGCGGTCTATCATGCTTTCCATCATTTGTGTGGCCACGATCACCGGTTTGGCCCTGTGCATGCATTTGCGGATGATATCTTTTTGCATCATCGGTACTTTTTCAACAGGTATCTCAACACCCAGGTCGCCGCGGGCAACCATGATGCCATCACTTTCCACAATAATATCACGCAGGTTTTTTAACGCTTCCGGCATTTCTATTTTGGCAATAACTTTCAGCTTACTGTTGTTTTCTCTGATGATCTTTTTAAGTTCAATGATATCAATGGGTTTTCTTACAAATGACAAAGCCAGCCAGTCAATTTTCTGTGTGAATATAAATTCAAGATCGGTCTTGTCTTTTTCAGTCAGGGATGGCATAGTGAGTTCACTATCGGGAAGGTTTACACCTTTTTTTGGCAATAGTATACCCCCAAGCGTTACGCTAACCAGTATTTCCTTGTCATTTAAAATCTTCTCAACCAGCAGTTCCATTTTCCCGTCATCCAGGAAAATACGTTCTCCGGGTTTTACGTCGGTACACAGGTTAGGATACGACACATAGATCTTCTTTGAATTACCAACCATTTTCTCTGTGGTAAAAATAAATTCCTGGCCTGTGGTAAGTTCTATTTTCCCGTTTTCCAGTTCACCAACCCTTAATTTCGGTCCCTGCAGATCGGCCAGAATGGAAATATTATAAGGTTCAGCTTTGATGATCTTCCAGATTTTTTCAATCACTGCTTTTTTATCTTCATGTGTGCCATGTGAAAAATTTAGCCGGAAAACATTTACACCTGCCTTAACCAGTTCAAGCAATCCTTCATAGGTATCGCACGAAGGCCCTACAGTGGCTACGATCTTCGTTCTTTTTTGAGAGTGTGCCTTGCCTGCTTCCTTGTCCATTTCCTGGTGCAGGTATTTACTGATATTTTTACTCATTATTTTTTAATTTCTTTTGTTAGGTTTATTCTGGATACAAGATGCTTGATGCAAGATACGGGATACAAGATGCAGGATACAAGAAGCAGGATTTAAAAAGGTTTCATATCCTGTTTCTCGTATCCTGTATCTTTTAAGTAGCCAGTATCTTTACGATCTTAATCCATTCTTCGCTGATGCGTTGTTTCTTTTTAACCGCTTCATCCAAAGGAGTATAATGCATTTTGTTATTTATGATTCCAACAAATACATCGTGTCTTCCTTCTATTAAACATTCCACTGCCGAATAACCCATCCTGCTGGCGATGAGCCTGTCGAAACAGGTTGGTGATCCGCCCCGTTGTATATGTCCGAGTATACAAACCCTTGTTTCCAGCAATGGCATTCTTTCTTTGATAAGCTTTGCCAGTTCAAGTCCGCCGAACTGATCACCTTCTGCCACAACAATCAGGTTAACGAGTTTTTTCCTCTTTTCTTTTTCTTCCAGTGAACGGATGATATCTTCCACATCTGTCTTTCTTTCCGGAATCAGGATGTTTTCGGCACCGGTTGCTATACCACTGTGAAGGGCTATATAACCTGCATCGCGGCCCATCACTTCTATGATGAACAAACGGTCATGTGCATCCGCAGTATCCCTTATCTTATCAATGGCTTCTACAGCAGTATTTACAGCAGTATCAAATCCTATGGTAAAATCGGTACCTGCAATATCCTTGTCAATGGTACCGGGCAGGCCTATACAGGGAATATCAAATTCATTGCTGAAAATCTGTGCTCCCCTGAAACTGCCATCACCACCAATTACAACCAACCCGTCTATTCCGCGTTTTTTTAAATTATTGTATGCTTTCTTTCTGCCTTCGTGTTCAAAGAATTCTTTACAGCGGGCAGTCTTTAAAATCGTACCGCCACGTTGAATGATATTGGCAACACTCCTGCTTTCCATCCGGAATATGTCATCTTCCACCATTCCGCTGTAACCACGCATTACACCGTAAACTTCCATTTCATGATAAATGCCGGTACGTACAACAGCCCGTATACAGGCATTCATACCCGGACTGTCGCCGCCACTGCATAAAACACCGATTTTTGTAACTTTCTTTTTCATTATGAACGATCAATATTTTTTTAATTAATTTTTCCGGTGTTTGATTACATTCTGCCGGGCACCTGTATACCCAATAACTGCATACCGGTTTTTAATACATTTGATGTCATTACGGCCAACTGTAAACGCAATTGCTTCTTCATTTCAGTTTCTGCATTTGCAATAGAATGCTCTGCATAAAATGTATTGAATATTTTAGCAACAGCAAATACATAATTGGCAATTTCCGACGGGTTGAGTTCTTTTGCTGCCTGAGTAATTACTGCGGGATATTGTTCAAGTTTGATTAATATTTCTTTTTCAAGTTTCAGCAGGCTGTCACCTGTTGATGCATTTTCAGCAGGTATTTCTTTTCTTAAAATGCTTTTTATCCTTGCATAGGTATACTGCACAAATGGACCTGTAAATCCATGAAAATCTATAGATTCTTCCGGGTTGAAGATCATTTTTTTCTTAGGATCAACACGAAGCAGGTAAAACTTCATGGCACCAAGGCCAATGGTGTTATAAAGTTCATCCAGTTCATCTTCCGTAAAGTCTTTTACCTTGCCCAATGCTTCTGTATGTTGTTTGGCTGTAGCAATCATTTCATCAACCATATCATCCGCATCAACTACAGTGCCTTCCCTGCTTTTCATCTTTCCGGTTGGCAGTTCAACCATGCCATAACTGAGGTGAAATATATTTTCGGCATTGGGAAGTCCCAGTTTTTCAGCAATCAGCTTCAGCACTTTCATGTGATAATTCTGTTCATCACCAATCACATAGATACTCTGGTCAATGTTATATTCTTCGTACTTCTGCTGAGCCAGGCCGATGTCCTGTGTTATATAAACTGAAGTGCCGTCTTTCCGCTGAACGATCTTTCGGTCAAGCCCGTCTGCCGTAAGGTCTATCCAAACACTGCCGTCATCATCCTTTGTAAAAACTCCTTTTTCAAGGCCTGCTTCTACGATCTTTTTGCCCAACAGGTATGTGTTGCTTTCGTAATAGGTTTTGTCAAAATCACTTCCTATATTTTTATATGTTACCTCAAACCCTTCATAAACCCAGCCATTCATTTTTTCCCAAAGTTCCATCACTTCAGGTTTGCCAAGTTCCCAGTCCTGCAGCATTTGCTGTGCAGCAAGCATAATAGGTGCCTGTTTTTCAGCATCCGCAGCAGCAATCCCTTTTTGAGTAAGTTCAAGTACCTGCTTTTTATACTCATCATTGAATTTTACATAGTATTCACCCACAAAATGGTCGCCCTTGCTGTTTGTTGATTGTGGAGTAGCACCATTAGCAAACAATTGCCAGGCGATCATACTTTTGCAAATATGTATGCCCCGGTCGTTTACGATACAGCTTTTTAAAACTTCATAACCATTGGCTTTAAGTATTTCAGCTACGCTCCATCCCAGGAAATTATTACGCAAATGCCCCAGGTGAAGGGGTTTGTTGGTATTGGGAGAGGAATATTCAACCATTATTTTTTTGCCGTTCATAGGTTGCTTACCATAACAAATATCCTGGTAGTTTTGTTGCAACAGGCTGATCCAGTATTCATTTGCTACCGACAGG
>JAGPDJ010000320.1:0-2356 GCA_018057635.1 Ferruginibacter sp.
TTTGTTCATATTGTTCTATCAGTTCCATCACTCTTTTTTTGGGCGCGCCTGTCATAGATCCCATGGGGAAACAGGCTTCCAGGATGGCTGTAAAGGGCGTATCTTCGTTAACGTTACCTTCAATGGTACTTATCAGCTGGTGCACCTGCGGGAAAGGGTAAACGCCAAACAGTTCTGTTACCTGTACAGATCCTTCTGTACATACCTTGCTGAGGTCATTCCTTACCAGGTCTACGATCATTACATTCTCACTTTTTTCTTTTTCACTGTTTAAAAGGTAATTGCGGGCGGCAATATCCAGTGCTTCGTTCTCCAAATTGCGTTTAGCCGTTCCCTTTATGGGTTGAGAAATGATTGTGTTGGAGGTTTTTTTTAGGAAACGTTCCGGGCTGGCACACAAACAATATTTGTCATGCAGTCTGTAAAAAGCGCAAAACGGATTGGGAGAAAGTGCAGCCAGTTGTTGGTAAACAAATAACGGGTTAATAGAAGCATCGTTGGCATAAAACGACTGGCAAAAATTGATCTCGTAACAATCTCCCCGGAGGATATGACGTTTTAATGCCAGGATCTTTTCTTTGTATGTTTCAGCAGTAATGCCGTGCTTCAGTTTAATTGGTTCCTGCACAGGTTTTTCAATAACAGCAGGAGAAGCATGTATTTCAGCAAGGATAGCTTCAGGAAATAAAGAGGAACATTCAATGGTTAATTCCTGCTGCTTCAGGCTGATGAGGATCTCGGGTATAAAAAAAAAGCCATCACCAAAATCTACTTCCCGGCCGGTTTCAGGCAAAGCATCTTTTTTTTCATGCATCAGTTCATAACCCAAATGCCCGAAAAGCCATGTTTTGTGCTTGTCATGAAACGCCTGCAGCTTGTCAAATCCTTTTCCCCTTTCCAGTGAAACAGATTCCTTGCAGCCTGCAGCCAGCATCCAGTCGAAACCGGCCTGTTCAGGGTAATAACCGTTGCTGTCCAGTAAAATAAAAATGTTGAACCGGCGGCACCAATTCAACATTTTTATTTTAAAAGTTATGTAGTCTTCTATGTAGAAGGTAGATATGTTATTTTTCACCTGGAAAATTAAAAATCATCTTCTTCATCATCTATATCATCATTGAAAAGGCCAAGGTCTTTAAAGTCATCATCAACCTTAAAGTCGTCATCATCTTTCACTGACTTTTTAGCCGGTGTCTTTTTTCCTTTTGATTTTGGCAGGTCAAATTCTTCAAAATCAGGATCCCAGTTATCATCTTCTTCGCCTTTTTCCCATTCATCTTCTACTTCCACATCATCGTCGTCATCATCGTCGTCAGCAGATTTCTTGGAACCCTTTTTAGCCTTTACAGGTTTGGTTTCCAGTTCATCGTCATCATCAATATCGTCGTCATCATCATCAGCCTTAGATTTGGCAGCTGATTTTTTAACAGACCCGGTTTTTGCAGGGGCACTTTTTTTAGGTGCGCCTTTTTTTGAGTTATCAGATTTTGAAGTCATAGTTGAATGCTATTAAGGTTGTAAAATTTCCACGAGTTTTTCAATTAGCCAAATATTTTGCAACTTTTTTTTATTTTTTTTTAAGCTACAATAATTTGTTCTCTTCCGGGCCCGTTGCTGATATATTTTACAGGCACTTTTAAGTAATCATTTAAATAGTTAATATACGTTTTCATCTTCTCCGGCAACGCAGCATAATTATTAATTTCCGATACCACGGTTTTCCATCCTTCAAAAGATTGATAACCCGGTTCAATTTTTACCCGGCTCATCTGGAATGGTACATAATTTTTTTCTTCCCCGTTAATTTTATAGCTCTTGCACACTTTCAGTTCATCCAGTCCGTCTAATATATCTGCTTTTGTCATAACCAGTTGCGTAACGCCATTGATCATACAGGCAAACTGTAAAGCAACCAGGTCAATCCAGCCACAACGGCGTGGCCTGCCGGTTGTACTGCCAAATTCATTTCCGGCATTGCGTAAAAAATCTCCCGTGGCATCGGTCAGTTCTGTGGGGAACGGCCCGCTTCCAACCCGGGTGCAATAAGCTTTGGTAATACCAATTACTTCTTTGATCTTTTGTGGTGCTATTCCTAAACCAGAACAGACACCGGCTGATATGGTACTGCTGCTTGTAACAAAAGGAAATGTTCCAAAATCTACATCCAGCATACTGCCTTGTGCGCCTTCTGCCAGTACTCTTTTTCCGCTGCTTATTTTTTCGTTAATAAAATATTCACCATTCACGATCTTGAATTCGCGTAAAAATTCAAGCGCTTCAAAAAACTCTTCTTCCCAGTTGGATATGTCTTCGGTAAAATTAAAATTATCCAGCAGGCGCTGGTGTTTCATGCGCA
>JAGPDJ010000320.1:2456-3705 GCA_018057635.1 Ferruginibacter sp.
AGATGGGGGTGATGGGCACAGGGGTGTACATCTTCAAATTTTCAAATCTTCAAATTGATTAAGCTACTTTGAGCAGGCTCAGCTTGGTAGTATTGAACTTACGTTTTGCATATTCCAGCGTAACATCAAAGTTCTTAACCTTTTGAGAAGGTAATTCATACATGGCATCTGTAAGTATTCCCTCACAGATACTGCGCAGGCCGCGGGCGCCGAGTTTATATTCCAGCGCCTTTTCCACCATAAAATCAAATACGGCAGGTTCAAAACTGAGGCTGATGCCTTCTATTTCAAATAAACGGGTGAATTGTTTGATGAGCGCATTTTTGGGTTCGGTAAGAATGCTTCTCAGGGTTTCTGCATCCAGGGGATTGAGGTAAGTAACAACCGGTAAACGGCCGAGTAATTCGGGTATTAATCCAAAATGTTTCAGGTCAACCGCGTTGATGAACTGGAGTAAATTGTTGTGCTGGTAATCCTGTAACTCTTTGTTTACATTAAAACCGATGGCATTGGTATTTACTCTGCGGGCAATGATCCTGTCAATGCCGTCGAAAGCACCTCCGCAGATGAATAATATGTTCTGAGTATTTACTTTTATTAATTTTTGTTCCGGATGTTTACGCCCGCCTTGAGGTGGCACGAGCACTTCACTGCCTTCCAGGAGTTTTAACAGCCCTTGTTGTACGCCTTCGCCGCTCACATCCCTGGTAATGGAAGGGTTGTCGCTTTTACGGGCAATCTTATCTATTTCATCAATATAAACAATCCCTCTTTCTGCGGCTGTTACATCGTAATTACAGGATTGTAGTAAACGGGTAAGCATGCTTTCCACATCTTCGCCCACATAACCTGCTTCTGTAAAAACGGTGGCATCTACAATGGCAAAGGGAACATTCAGCATCCTGGCTATTGATTTGGCCAGCAATGTTTTACCGGTTCCTGTTTCGCCAACCATGATGATGTTGCTTTTTTCGATCTCAACATCATTTTCAATTTTTTGGTTAAGCCTTTTGTAATGGTTGTAAACGGCAACGGCCAGTATTTTTTTTGCATCATCCTGGCCAATTACGTATTCATCCAGGAATTTTTTTATTTCAATGGGTTTTTTAACACTCAGCTTGTGTGCTGCTGAGTTGTTGCTTTTAGGGTCTGTAGCTGTAGTTCGTTCCTGGGAAACGATATCCTGGGCATGTTCAACACAGTTCTCGCATATATGACCATCTTGTCCGGCGATTAGTATCTTTACTTC